>NZ_KV811128.1:0-7576 GCF_001813005.1 Streptococcus sp. HMSC062H02 | reverse complement strand
CAAAGAGGGAGAATCCTTAGTTCAAGAACCACAGTCAGAATATACAGGCAAGATTGAAGTTAAAGGTACTCAGGAGCCAGGTAAAGAAGGTGAGTCGGTAGTTCAAGAAAAGTTACCTGAATATAAAGTAACTGAGGGCGCGGTTACGAAAGAAACTACTACGGAGATTGACTATAAGACAGAAATTATCGAAGATCCAACCAAATATACGGATGAAGAAACTGTCATCCAAGATGGAGAAAAGGGTAGTCAAATTACCAAAACGACTTATAAGACTCTCGACGGTATTGAGACTGATCAAGTTTTAAATACAACAACCATTGTCATCAAAGAACCAGTCATTAAAAAAATAAGCCGTGGTACAAAACCAATTGAAGGAACTCTGGTAGAAGAAAGTCTTGAAAAGATTCCGTTTAAGGAAAAGGTTGAAGAAGATGATCAACTTAAAAAAGGTGAAAGAGTTACTGTCAAAGAAGGAAAAGACGGACAGAAAAAGGTTATAAAGACTTATAAGACAATTAAAGGACTGAAGACTGAAGAAGCACCGAAAGTTGTCGAACAGGTTTTGGAGTTAGATCAAGATCGTATCGTTAAATTAGGAACTAAAAACTTTGAAAAACCAATTTTAAGTTTGTCGCTTATCGATGTTAAAGATTTAAAACGAACATCTCAAATTCGTTACAATTTGGAAAACCCAAGTAAGGCAACTATAAAATCCATTACCCTAACTCTTAAAAAGGGTGATGAAATTGTCAAAACATTGACTATTTCGCCAGACAACTTAACAGCTAGCCTGACAGATTTGCAGTACTACAAGGATTATAAACTCGAAACCAAGATGGTTTATGACCGTGGTGAAGGTGATGAAGAAGAAGTTCTAAGGGAAGAACCACTAAGAATTGACCTCAAAAAAGTTGAAGTCAAAAATATTAAAGAAACAAGCTTAATAAGTGTTGATACTGATGGTGTTGAAACGGATAGTAGCTTCTTAACTTCTGTTCCAACTGATGTAAAACCATACTATCTAAAAATCGCTACGCATGATAATAAGGTGACCCGTCTTGCTGTGGATAAAATCGAAGAAGTTACTGTCGATGGAAAAACACTATACAAGGTCACTGCTAAAGCTCCTGATCTAGTTCAGCATACTAATGGTAATGAACTCAGTGAAGAATATGTTCATTATTTTGCCAAGCCAAAATCTCACGAAGAGAATGTCTACTACGATTTCAATGAATTGGTAAAAGCAATGCAAGCTAATCGTAAGGGGACGTTTAAGCTTGGTGCAGATTTGAACGCAGCAAATGTTCCAACTCCAAATAAACAATATGTACCAGGTGTATTTAATGGTCATTTAACAAGTGTTGATGGAAAACAGTATACCATTCATAATATCGCTCGACCATTGTTTGAGCGTATTGAAAATGCTTCTGTGAAGAATATCAACCTTGGCAATGTGAATATTAATATGCCTTGGGCAGAAAATATTGCACCCGTTGCAAGAATTGTTAAAAATGCTGTAATCGAAAATGTCAAAGTTACAGGCCATATTATTGCGAAAAATGATATTGCTGGTGTGGTTAATAAATTAGATGGCGAGGGCGCTAAAGTTAATAATGTTGCTTTCATTGGTAAAATTGATGGTGTTGGGGATAAAGGATGGAATCTTGCTGGTATTGTGGGTGAGATTTGGAAAGGCCATGCGAATAAAACATATGTAGAAGCTGATATTACAGCAACTAAGGCTCGGGCTGCTGGTCTTGCGTCTACTGTTGACAATAGTTCGGACCCTAATGGCATCGGTAAATATGGGACTGTACGAAATTCAGTCGCTAAAGGAACAATTAAAGTTAAATCACCTGTAGATGTTGGAGGTTTCATCAGTAAGAACTGGGTATGGGGCAAACTTGAAAATAATGTTTCAATGATGAAAGTTGAGAACGGTGAAGAATTCTATGGTTCCGGTGATATTGATTACGATGGGGGATACTTCACGAATAATGCTCTTGAAAGAAACTTTGTTGTAAAAGATGTTAGTGCAGGTAAACATTCGTTCAAATATTCTCGTTCACATAGAATTAGAGAAATTAGTCTCGAAGAAGCTAATACCAAGATTGATGCAATGGGAATCACTGCTGATAAGTTTGAAATTAAACCTCTAATTGAGGACACTCTCAACAATACAAAATCATTAGATGAGACCTATAAAGATACTCAAGATTACAGAATTGACCGTGAACTTGCTTATCGCAATATCGAAAAATTACAACCTTTCTATAATAAAGAGTGGATTGTCAATCAGGCCAATAAATTGGAAGCTAGTTCAAACTTGGTTACGAAAGAAGTTCTTTCTGTTACAGGTTTGAAAAATGGACAGTTTGTAACAGATTTATCTGATATTGATAAGATTTTGATTCACTATGCTGACGGAACGAAAGAAGAATTACTTGTTGTTGCTAAAGATAGCTCTAAAGTGAAACAAGTTAAAGAGTATAGTATTGTAGAACTAGGTGAAATAGTTTATACTCCAAATATCGTTGATAAGGATAGAAGTGATTTAATCCAATCAATTCTAGAAAAATTAAGTCCAGTTGAGTTACAGTCTGATACCATTTATAAACATTTAAATAGACTTGGTGATGGAAAAGTAAATGCCATTAAGAATCTTTATCTGGAAGAGAGTTTCAAGTTCGTAAAAGAGAATCTTGGTAAATTTATTACGAAACTTGTTCACAACCAAGATCATCAGCTAAATACTGATGAAGCTGCAAAACGTGCTTTGATTAAGAAAATAGATGATAATAAGGCTGCTCTACTTCTTGGTTTGTCCTATCTCAATCGATACTATGGAATTAAATTTGAAGATTTTAACATCAAAGAGATTATGTTATTCAAACCAGATTTCTATGGTAAAAATGTTGATGTCCTAGATAGGATTATCAATATCGGTTCTAAGGAAAATAATATAAAAGGTGATCGCACTCACGATGCCTACCGTGAAGTAATTTCAGGTTCAACAGGTAAGGGTAATCTTCATGAGTTTTTAAAATACAATATGGAACTCTTTACAAGTGATAGAGATCTGAATGATTGGTTCATAAAATCAACTAAAGATAATGTTTACATCGTTGAACCTAAAACAACGAATCCTGAGTTTGTTGGTAAGAAACATAGAGCATACGAAGGATTAAATAATGATATGCATGGTAAAATGATCTTGCCACTTTTGAACTTAAAAGATGCCCATATGATCTTGATTTCAACTTACAATACCATAGCTTATAGTTCTTTTGAGAAATATGGTAAGAATACTGATGCAGAAAGAAATGCCTTTAAGGCTGAAATTGATAAAGTTGCTAAGGAACAACAAAATTATCTGGATTTCTGGTCTCGTTTGTCTTTAGATAAAGTACGTAACCAATTATTGAAGAGTAACAATATGGTCCCAACTCCTGTTCGAGATAACCAGAACTACAAAGGAATCAGTACGGATCGTTATGGTCATACTAACAAAGGTAAAGATGTTGCACCAGTACGTGAAGTATTTGGACCAACTGGTACCTATCATGATACGAACTGGAATATGGGAGCTGTAGCTCGAGTTTATGCTAATCCATATAAAGATGATTCAGTCTTCTTTATGGTAACGGATATGATTAGTGATTTTGGAGTATCTGCCTTCACGCACGAAACAACTCACGTTAATGATCGTATGGTTTATCTAGGCGGTTCAAGACATCGCGAAGGAACAGATCTTGAAGCATTTGCTCAAGGAATGCTACAAACTCCTTCAGTATCGAATCCAAACGGGGAATATAAAGCTTTAGGTATCAATATGGCCTATGAACGTTTGAATGATGGAAATCAGTGGTACAATACGAATCCAAATGATCTTAAGTCTAGAGATGAGATTGATCGTTATATGAAAGGGTACAATGATACGCTCATGCTCCTAGATTACCTGGAAGGAGAAGCTGTCCTCAATAAAGCTAGTCAAGAATTAAATAATGCTTGGTTCAAGAAGGTAGATAGACAATACAGGGGGAATAACACTAAGAATCAATTTGATAAGGTTCGACCTTTAAGCGATGAAGAGAAAGCTATTCCTTTACATACAGTAGATGACTTGGTAACCAATAATTTCATGACGAACCGTGGTCCGGGTAATAGAGTTTATAATCCTTCCGATTTTGATTCTGCTTATGTTACTGTCCCTATGATGACTGGTATCTATGGTGGAAATACAAGCGAGGGCGCTCCTGGAGCGATGTCCTTTAAGCACAACACCTTTAGAATTTGGGGTTACTATGGTTATGAAAAAGGTTTTCTAGGGTATGCATCAAATAAATATAAGGATGAATCTAGAAAAGAAGGTAAATCCACGCTAGGTGATGATTATATTATTAAGAAACTGTCTGATAATAAATTTAGTACTTTGGAAGATTGGAAGAAAGCATATTTCAATGAGGTTGTAACAAAAGCGAAAAATGGAATTCAGTCAGTTGAAATCGACGGCACAACCTATAATTCTTACGAAGATTTAAAACAAGCGTTTTCTGCTGCTGTTGAAAGAGATAGAATCAGTTTGAAGAACGGCTCTGTTAAGTTTGATAATACAATTGCACTAAAAGAAAAACTATTCAAGAAACTTTTACAACAGACGGATAGCTTTAAAACTTCTATCTTTAAGTAATCTTTTTTAGACAAATAGGCTGAGTGATATATAGAGAATGGAGAGGACAAAATGTCCTCTCCATTTTTTTGAATTCAAGAAGCTACTTTTTCAGAATAATACTAAGTTTTTACAAATAAAAGTAACTTCCACAACTTGCAAAAAGAGCTTAAAAATTATAGAATGAGTGGTATAATACTTTATAATTATATATAAAAATCTATATATTTTTATATTGATAGTGGTAGTTAAAGGAGTATTGATGAAAAAAGAGATTATTAATAAAAACCTTAAAAAACAGGATAAAGAAAAGGTTATGCGCTTTTCAATTCGAAAATATAGTTTTGGTGCTGCAAGTGTGGCAGTTGCAACACTATTAATGTTTTTAGGAAATGGTGCTGTTTCTGCTGATCAATTGAAAATTTCTGAAGAGTCAGCTAATAAGGTTGAACTAATGCAAGATGGTGAAAAGATCAGTACTGATCAGAGTAACGCGAAGGATAGTCAACCTGAATTAGATAAAAGTTTACTTGCAAACTATATTTTAGAAGTTGAAACAAACATTACTAGTGGTGTATATTCAACAAAAACAGAAGAAAGCTTAGCTAATTTATCAACTGAATTAGCTTCAGCAAAAGCTAGTTTAAACAGTGCACTAAACCAAGAAGAATTGAATAGAGCCTACCAAAAATTAGTGACTGCAGTGAACTCTAAGCTGAGAAATAAAGTAGTTGAAAAAAAAGAAATTTCAGAAGATACCACGAATAGACAAGATACTGTGACTCAAAAAACAGAGAACGTGGAAAAAGAAACTGAAAATTCGGAGAAAAATACAGAGCCTAGTCAGGATGACAAAACGGAGTCAACTGTTCTTCGTAAGAGTAGCTCAGTGGATAGTAATACTGGATTCCGAGCAGCTGTAAATGAAGATCCTAAAGTAGATTTTACCTTTTCGATTCCATCAGAGAAGAAAATTTACATCTATAATGAAGAGAACTTCACATTAGAAATCCCAGTATACTCTGAAAGTGGAAAAATCCGCTATGCAACAATTAAAAAGGGTTCTAGACAGAAGTTTAATAATGTTCCAGATACGGAAAATGATCTTGATATTGAATATGGATTTACTGCTACCGTAATAAACCGAGCAGAAAACCCAACTTTAACAACACCTGCTACAAAGAAAAATCCAGCTAAAATTGTCATTAAAGGGCGTCCCAATGATGTGTTGAAAAATAATAGCGGTTATACCAAACGAGAAGATCAAAACTTGAATATTGGAACTCGTTATTTACAGGTAGTTGATGATAAAGGTAGAGAAAATCTGAAAAAAGGGCAAGACATGTCTGATCCCGCTTATTTCTATCTTGTATTGAAATCTCAGTCAAAGAAGTACGCTTTGCGAGCTCAGCCTGCAGATGAATTGATAACAGTAAGTAGCCTAACAAATCCAACTGCTGAAGATAGAGAGAAAATCAAGAATGGTATTCAGATAGAATATTCAACAGCTAATGAAGATGCGAGATTAGTGAATAAACGTGGAACTTTAGTAGAGAATCCTGATGAAATCATTCAATCAATTGATATTGTAGGAAATAACATTGTGGTAACCTTTACTGATGGATCTACAAGAACAAGACCTGTAGGGGAGGTTTTGAGGGAGAATATACCCCCAACTGTACAAGTACCATATTCTAACGAGCAAAATAGGACTATCTATGTATACTCTAGTGAAGAAACTGATTTAACCTTTACTGCTAAAGATGAATCTAAAATTAAAGATATGAAACTTCGAGGTGCTGGTGATTCCACCGAAGGTAATCTAGATGCCTATGGTTATACAGTTGGGAAAATCACTGAAAGTGCCCTAACGAGTGGAGAAGGCTCTGTTTCAGATGATAAGAAAAGCGCTAGTATTAAAATGACTGGGATTACTAATGCAAAACCTGGTCAAAAATGGACAAGTATCATTGTAGCGAATGATTATAATAACGGAGAGAGTGCACCATACAACGGTAGGATTGAGGAAACTACAAATGTAGCAGAGCGTCAAAAAACAGCAGGATATGTGGAGTTTGTGGTTAAAAATCAAACTTCAAAATATGACATACAGGCTCCTGAAAGTAAGGTAAGTGTAGTAGATCCTAATAACATTACAACTGAAGAATTTGAAAAAATAAAAGAAAAAGTAAAAATTGAATACTCTCAAACTAACGATGATGCAAATCTGATTAGTAAGAGTGGAAAAATAGTTGAAAATCAAGAAGCGCGAATCGATACTATTGCCAAAGATTCAAATGGGAATCTAGTTGTAACTTATAAAGATGGTTCAATTGATACAAGATCTTTATCAGAATTCATAACTTTAAACAAACAGTCTGCCATCGATGCTATTAATGACGCTGCAGAAAGCAAGATTGTAGAAATTAATTCAAATCTACTTGCAACTGCTGAAGAGAAGGCAGAAGCAATTGCAAAGGTGAACGCTGATAAAGAAAAAGCTTTAACAGCAATTGGTGATGTGAATATTACAACAAAAGAGGCATTAGATTTTGCAAAAGGAGAAGGGCTTTTAGCAATCAGTAAGGACAATCCTATAACAATAAAGAAAGATGCCGCAAAAGCAGCTATCGATGACGCCCTGAAAGCTAAGGAAGCAGCTATTGATTCACGCACCGATTTGACGGACGAGGAGAAAGCTGTTGCGAAAGCAGATGCCAAGGCGAAAGCTGATGAGGCTAAGAAGAACATTGACGCTGCGACCACAAATGCTACAGTAGAGAGTGCTAAAACAAGTGGAATTATTGATATAGAAAGTGTCAATCCTCAAGCAGGTCAGAAAAAAAATGAAGCCAAAACTTCTATTGAGCAGGCCCTTAAAGCTAAGGAAGCAGCCATTGATTC
>NZ_KV811127.1:0-744 GCF_001813005.1 Streptococcus sp. HMSC062H02 | reverse complement strand
ATCGGGAAGACAGGATTCGAACCTGCGACACCTTGGTCCCAAACCAAGTACTCTACCAAGCTGAGCTACTTCCCGCGTTAAATAAAAAAATGCACCCTAGAGGAGTCGAACCTCTAACCGCCTGATTCGTAGTCAGGTACTCTATCCAGTTGAGCTAAGGGTGCTCATCATTATATGCCGAGGACCGGAATCGAACCGGTACGATCGTTACCAATCGCAGGATTTTAAGTCCTGTGCGTCTGCCAGTTCCGCCACCCCGGCCTCTCTAAGCGAACGACGGGATTCGAACCCGCGACCCCCACCTTGGCAAGGTGGTGTTCTACCACTGAACTACGTTCGCATCGACCTCTTATTCTATATAAAAAAATGCCGGCTACATGACTTGAACACGCGACCCTCTGATTACAAATCAGATGCTCTACCAACTGAGCTAAGCCGGCTACTTTCTATTATGCGGGTTAAGGGACTTGAACCCCCACGCCGTTAAGCGCCAGATCCTAAATCTGGTGCGTCTGCCAATTCCGCCAAACCCGCAATGATGACCCGTACTGGGCTCGAACCAGTGACCCATTGATTAAAAGTCAATTGCTCTACCAACTGAGCTAACGAGTCTAAAATAACTTCCGTTATCTTAAACGGTCCCGACGGGAATCGAACCCGCGATCTTCGCCGTGACAGGGCGACGTGATAACCGCTACACTACGGGACCTATGGGAGTTAACGGGATCGAACCGCTGACCCTCT
>NZ_KV811126.1:326-606 GCF_001813005.1 Streptococcus sp. HMSC062H02 | reverse complement strand
AGAAGAACATTGACGCTGCGACCACAAATGCAGAGGTCGACCAGGCTAAGTCAACTGGAACTACTGAAGTTAACGGAGTCAGTCCAACTGCGCAAAGTAAGCCAGCAGCCAAGCAAGCGATTGATGATGCCCTTAAAACTAAGGAATCAGAAATTGATTCACGCACTGATTTGACGGATGAAGAGAAAGCTGTTGCGAAATCCGATGCCAAAGCGAAAGCAGATGAAGCCAAGAAGAACATCGACGCTGCGACGACAAACTCAGAAGTTGATCAAGCCAA
>NZ_KV811126.1:0-226 GCF_001813005.1 Streptococcus sp. HMSC062H02 | reverse complement strand
TGTTGCGAAAGCCGATGCCAAAGCTAAGTCCGATGAGGCTAAGAAGAACATTGATAATGCAACAACAGATGAAGCAGTATCGCAATCTAAAACTGCTGGAACAACTGAGGTCAACTCAGTAAACCCAACTGCGCAAAGTAAGCCAGCAGCCAAGCAAGCTATTGATGATGCCCTTAAAGCTAAGGAAGCAGTCATTGATTCACGCACCGATTTGACGGATGAAGAG
>NZ_KV811125.1:525-891 GCF_001813005.1 Streptococcus sp. HMSC062H02 | reverse complement strand
CAGCTATTGATAAATTGAGTAAGTCTTCAAATGATCGTGGTGAATTAGTAGGTAAAGATTTAGAAGCAATTGCTACTGTTACTTACGATGAAACTAGCAATGTTGTGACTTTTGAAATCAGCGACAAGGATGTTCTTGAAGCCTTGAAGGGAAGTACCGTACGTCTTGTACTTTACACTAACTTCAAAGAAGGAACAGATTTTACACAATTCGCTGCTGGTGTTCCTAATAAAGCTAAAGTAAGCTTTAACCATAATCCACAGCCTACCAATACAGTTATGGTGTTCCCACCTAAACCGGAGGAGCCAACAAAACCAACTCCTGTTGGGAATGTTCCACCAAAAGATCCAGGCAAAAACTTGCCAA
>NZ_KV811125.1:0-425 GCF_001813005.1 Streptococcus sp. HMSC062H02 | reverse complement strand
CCAGGCAAAAACTTGCCAAATACAGGTTCTGAAGCATCTTCAATCTTTGGAGTACTTGCTGCCCTAGCTCTAGGACTTGCTGGACTTCTAGTTTGGAAGCGTAAAGCTGAACGTTAGTATCATATAGTAAGAGGAGAGTAGAAATATTTCCTCTCTTCCTTACTATATATTAAATGAATTAAGGGAAAAAGAATGAGTAGAAAAAAATTATTAAAGTTAGGGATTTCAATACTTGCTTTAAACGCTCTTGGAGTAGCAACTTATCATGTAGCTCCAGATCTATATCAAATTCCAACAGTGCATGCAGAAGAAACACCGGCGGAAGATGAAGAAATTCCAGATGGAGCAGAGCGAAACATTGCGCTTAAATTCAAAAGAATGCTTGATGATGTAGAGGCTTTCATCGCTGACTATAAAGCTAATCC
>NZ_KV811124.1:0-327 GCF_001813005.1 Streptococcus sp. HMSC062H02 | reverse complement strand
CACCTTGAGGACCTGTGCTCGTTGCGTTAGTGCTAGTTGGGGTTACCTTAGTCACTGTTGGGGTATACGTCGCAGTGACTTCTGTTCCATTCTTATCTACACGTTTGACTGTGACAGGATCTGGTGTGCCAACGTATTGTTTTTCTGGAGTAAAGGTAATAGATCCATCTGGATTGATGCTGTATTCACCTACACCCGGAACTGTTTTCGTTGATTGACCATCTTCGAATGTCATTGGTTTTGTATCATCAAGTGGAACCAGTGGATTACCTTCTGTGAAGGTTGGGGTGCCCGTTTGTGGGACACCTTGAGGACCTGTGCTCGTTG
>NZ_KV811123.1:0-763 GCF_001813005.1 Streptococcus sp. HMSC062H02 | reverse complement strand
TTTTGTTATGTGACTACTAGTCCGTCTCGCTCCGCAAGGTGCGAGACAAATAAACCACCCGCTATGCGGGTGCGCATCGAAGGTTATACCAAAAAACTCCAAACGCGATACAATAAAGGTGTTCAAGCCAATTGTAAAGCGAAAGGAGAAAAATATGGCACAAAAGGCACATAGTTTATCACACACAAAGTGGATGTGTAAATATCACATTGTGTTCACCCCTAAGTATAGACGAAAAGTAATTTATAATCAATATCGAAGCAGTTTGGGAGAAATATTCCATCGATTATGTAGTTATAAAGGTGTTGAGATTATCGAAGGTCACTTAATGCCAGACCATGTACATATGTTAGTCAGTATTCCACCGAGGATAAGTGTTTCAAGTTTCATGGGGTATTTAAAAGGTAAAAGTGCACTCATGATGTTTGACAAACACGCCAACCTCAAGTACAAGTTTGGGAATCGGCATTTCTGGGCAGAAGGTTATTATGTAAGTACAGTAGGGCTTAATGAAGCCACAATTAAGAAATATATTCAAGAACAGGAAAAGCATGATATAGCACTAGATAAATTAAGTGTAAAAGAATATGAGGATCCCTTTAGGGATAGTGGTAAGTAGTACCAAGGTCTCTTTAAGAGGCAAGTGACGAGTCAAGAGCAATGAGGCTTGAACAACGTGAAAGCCAGCGTCTTTAGGCGCTGGCTGGTGATTTGGGCTTATAGCCCTGGTGCAAACCACCCGTTAGACGGGTGGTTATGATTT
>NZ_KV811122.1:0-376 GCF_001813005.1 Streptococcus sp. HMSC062H02 | reverse complement strand
CGACCTACAGTCCAGAGTTTACTAAGGTGACTCCAACTGGTAAAGATACTTCTTCAGTTAATATTAAGGGTCTTGTTCAAACAGGTACGCCAACATTTGAAGGTGGTAATCCGATTGTTCCAATCGATGAAACTGTGGCGGCGACATTTGAAGATGGATCAACTGAAAAAGTGATTCCAGGTGAAGGGACTTATGCAATCTCACCAGATGGCATCGTCACCTTCACTCCAGAAGCTAATTTTGTAGGAAAAGGAACAGGCGTAACGATTGTCCGCAAGGATAAGAATGGTACTCCAGTTACTGCAAGCTATCGCCCAACAGTTGTGGATCCATCTACTGGTCATGATACGGCTTCTACAGGAGCAAAAGGCCAACC
>NZ_KV811121.1:140109-244758 GCF_001813005.1 Streptococcus sp. HMSC062H02 | reverse complement strand
GTGCCTTTAGCTTCAATCTTGCCTGTATATTCCGTCTGTGGTTCTTCAACTACCGACTCACCTTTTTTACTGCTTGTATTGGTACTAGATTTTGATTCTTTAAAGTAACCAACATACTCATATCCTTCAATATGAATAACACCTTTAGCCAAACCTTCATGTGTAGATGCAGAAATAGTTTGGTTATACGAAAGTAACTCTTTATTTTCAAATGCAAAGGCAGTAAAAGGTACAAAATTGCTGACGCCGATAGAGCTAATTAACAGAATACCAAGTACTTTACTACGGTGTTTCTTGGAAACTAATAAAACCGCTAGTGAGGCTGTTGCCAACCCAAGACCTGCCAAAGCAAGCTCCTTACTTCCTGTGTATGGAAGTTGTTGACTGTTAGTCTCCTTCTTGCGATAAACTACATAAATAATATCTTCATCTTGAAATTCTGTAGGAACCTCATGGTGAATCAAGGCTTTTTCAGACTCGGTCAATTCCTGCTCCGCCAGATAACGGTAATGCACACTATGAACACCACCAATTTCATTGGCTTGCACCTTATCTACTAAAAGGGTACTGGCACCAAAAAGGAAGGCCCCGATAGCTACAGGACCTACCCCAACAGTGAGCTTACGAATCGAATATTTGGTAATTTTTTCTAGTTGTTGTTTTGTCTTTTTCATTCTCACGACTTTCTGATAGAATCTTCTGGATACTGCGCACGCGCACCTCCGATTAATTTTGGACGACTTGCAAGAGCCGTTACATGGGCATGCCCAATTTCTCTCAAAAGAGGGCGAATCGGAACCTGAACATGCTTGACATGCATACCAATCGCAGTATCTCCGATATCCAATCCAGCATGGGCCTTGATAAATTCAACCTCAACTGGATCCTGCATAAACTTGAAGGCTGCCAACTGACCTGAACCTCCTGCATGAAGTGTCGGAAGGACACTGACGATTTCCAGGCCAAACTGCTCTGCCACCTGACGTTCCACAACGAGGGCTCGATTGACATGTTCACAACCTTGAACGGCTAGATGAATTCCTTTTTCCTCTAGGATAGCTAGAATGGTCTTCACAATAACTTCCCCAATTTCTTGACTGGATTCCTTGCCAATCTGACCACCTATCACCTCACTAGAAGAAAGGCCCAAAACAAAGATAGCTCCTTGCTTCAAATTAGCTTTGTCTATTACATCTTCTACAATCTGGCTTGTTGCTCTTTGAATGTCTTTTTCCTTCATACTTGATACCTCTTTTGTCACTATCTATCATATCTTTTTTTACTGATTTTATCAAGGCCAACTAATCATTCTGAATTTTAAAAGCAAAACTCCCAGAATAGACTGGGAGTTAGCTAATTACTATTTTATTAATGTATATTTCAACTATCGTCCCTTTTGAAGGTACAGAATTGATCTTCATCTGATAATTGTCTCCAAAATGAAGTTTGAGTCGTTGGTCGACATTTTGAAGACCAACTCCCCCACGTTTGAGCTGACTTTGACTACTATCGCCAGCAGCTTGGAAACCAACACCATCATCCTCAATGCGGATGACAAGCCCTGTATCCTGTCTCTGAACAGAAACTTTAATATGACCCTGACCTTCCTTCTCCTTGATGCCATGGTAAAGAGCATTTTCTACAAGAGGTTGCAACACCAACTTGGGTAAGACTAGGTTACCAAAAGCAGGATCTTCATCAATCTCATACTCCAGCTTATCCCCATAGCGTTGTTTTTGGATAAAGAGGTACTGGCGGACATGATTGATTTCATCAGAAAGAGAAATCAAATCCTTTCCTTGATTGAGCGCCAAGCGGAAATAGGTTGCCAAGGACTTGGTCACCTGAACCACTCGCTGACTATCCTGAAACTCAGCCATCCAGATGATAGTGTCCAAAGTATTATAGAGGAAATGGGGGTTAATCTGGCTCGACAGTGCTTGAAGTTCATACTGCCGGGTCGCTTCTTCCTGCCTGCGAATAGCTGCCATCAACTGATCAATCTGATCCAACATGGTATTAAACTGGCGAGTCACTTCTTTCAGTTCATAGGCGCCAGCTTCCTTAGCACGAAGATTTTGTGTGCCAGAAGCAATTTTCAGCATGGTTTCTCTCAGGTCCTTCAAAGGCGCAATCCAGCGTTTAAGACTGAACCACACCAAGCAGAGACAGGCAAGAAGAGATAAGGCACTAGCAACAAGCAAGGTCCACATGAGTTGACTCCGAACCTGGTCTAACTTCTCCAACGAAGACACGCCTATAACCGTCCAATCAGTTCCTGCAATCTGTTCCTGACTGACATAGGATTGGTGGTTTGGAGTATAACCCTGCCCTGTCTCAATATAGAGTTTCATGGCCTCCATTTCGCTAGACGAACTATAAACTGTGTGTTTAGGATGGTAAACAAATTCATGCTTTTCATTGATGATAAAGGCAAAACCCTGCTGGCCCAACTGAAGTTGATTAAGATAGGCTTCCAGAGTTTCATAAGAAATATCCAAACGAAGCACGCCCAAATTAGCTCCCTTTGCATCAACAAGCTCCTGAGTGACAGAAATAACCCACTGACTATCCGATTTACGAGCTGGGGTTAAAACTGGCTTAGCTCCCTGATGAATAGCCTTTTGATACCAATCCTCAGCCATCATATCAGAGGAGGTTTTCATTTGCACACTGTCATCAGTGGAAATAACCTGACCGGATTTGGTGACCAGTACCACCGTTTTCAAGTCCTGGTCTGCCTTTAAGATGGTCAAAAATAGATTTCGGATTTCCTCAACCTTGTCTTGACTGGGATTCTCAGCATAGGATAAGACATCCGTCTGCTGGGTCAAACTGGTCGAGGTGGTTTCTAATTTTTTGATATAAGACTGGATAAAGTGGCTAGTTTGACTGATAGTCGTTTGGCTATTTCCCTCAATGGTAGCCTCAATGGCTGAAGAACTAGATTGATAGTAGAAAGTCCCAACCACAGCCAGGAGAATGAGAAATACTAGAAAGATGGAAATAACCATTCTGACTAGGAGAGTAGAACGTTTCATTGACCTTCCCCCTTCTTAAACTGACGAGGTGTCACACCTGCAATCTGTTTAAAACGTTGGGTAAAGTAGTTCATATCTTCAAAACCAACCTTTTCTGCAATCTCATAAATCTTTAAATCCGTTGTCAAGAGCAAAAGCTTGGCTAGTTTGACACGTTCTCGCACCAAATAATCCTGAAAAGGTAAGCCCAACTCTTTCTTAATCAAAGAACTCAGATAGGTCGGGCTAAAACCCAAGTCACTGGCCAAAGACTTTAAACTAAATTGGCTGTCATCAAGATGAGACTGGATTTTCTGGGCCAGGTTTCCTTCAAACTTATCGGTTAATAAATCTTGTAACTGCTCTTTCTTTTCTTCCTGATCTAGTTTTTGCTTGATTTTCCCCAACATTTCCTCAATATCCTGACGAGAAAAGGGTTTGAGCAGGTAGTCATCGACACCGAGTTTGACAGCAGACAAGGCATAATCAAAATCATCGTAACCCGTTAAAAAGACCAAATGCACTTGTGGATAGGCTTCTCGTACCAGACTGGCCAACTGGATGCCATTTAGCTGAGGCATGTTGATATCGGTTAAAATGATGTCTGGCACCTGCTTTTGAATTAAGTCCCAAGCCTGTCTTCCATTTTCAGCCTGACCGATGATTTCCATATCGTAGGCTGCTACATTGACCAGTTTGGTCAAACCTTGTCTTATCAGATATTCATCTTCTACGATTAAGATTGTGTAGGTCATGCTTCTCTCCTTTGTCACTTACTAGTATCAGTATAGCAAAATTCTCCTCTAACTGCTTAGGAAAGCCTTCTTATACTCAATGAGAATCAAAATGCAAACTAGGAAGCTAGCCACAGGTTGCTCAAAGTACAGCTTTGAGGTTGCAGATAAAACTGACGAAGTCAGCTCAAAACACTGTTTTGAGGTTGTAGACGAAGTCAGTAACTATACGTACGGGTACGGTAAGGCGACACTGACGTGGTTTGAAGAGATTTTCGACGAGTATTAATCTACATAATCTAGTAAATAAGCGTAGCCTTTTTCTGCCATTTGGTCTTTGGGAATAAAGCGGATAGAGAGACTATTGATACAGTAGCGCAAGCCCCCCTTGTCCTGAGGTCCATCTGTAAAAACATGACCAAGGTGAGAATCTCCAACTCGGCTCCGCACTTCCATGCGTGTCATATTGTAGGACTTATCTTCCTTGTAGGTAGCAACATCTGGACTAATTGGTTGGGTGAAACTAGGCCAGCCACAACCAGACTCAAACTTGTCCTTTGATGAAAAGAGGGGTTCGCCAGTTGCCACATCCACATAGATACCGGATTCAAATTTATCCCAATAGCGGTTTGAAAAAGCTCGTTCTGTTTGATTTTTCTGGGTAACTGCATACTCCTCAGGTGACAAGGTCTTTTTCAATTCCTCGTCACTTGGTTTAGGATATTTGCTGGCATCAATGACAGGGTAGGCAGCCTGATTAACATTGATATGACAGTAGCCATTTGGATTTTTCTTGAGGTAGTCTTGGTGATAATCCTCCGCCACCACAAAATTCTTCAAGTTTTCCTTTTCAACTGCCAGAGGTTGGTCATATTTCTTAGCAACTTCATCAAAGACTTGGTTGATTACCTCCAAATCCTTGTCATCTGTGTAATAAACGCCAGTACGATACTGGGTCCCCACATCATTTCCTTGTTTATTTTTGCTGGTTGGATTGATAATGCGGAAGTAATGAAGCAGGATCTCCTTGAGGGAAATTTGATTGGCGTCGTAAGTGACATGGACGGTTTCCGCATGACCTGTTTGGTTAATCAATTCGTACTTGGTTGTTTCCCCTCTACCGTTTGCATAGCCAGAAACGGCATCTGTCACTCCAGGCACGCGTGAGAAGTATTCCTCCACTCCCCAGAAACATCCTCCAGCTAGATAAATTTCGTGCAAGTCTGCGTCTTTACTCACTTCTGTTTTTTTCACTGTTTTTGCTCCTTGGCTAACGGATGCTTTCTCAATTTGCGAGCTATCTGTCTGCCCTGCATTTCGCATCAATAGAAAATAGAAACCGGTTATGGCTAGGAGAATGACCCCTGCCAAGACAAAAAGTTTTACTTTATCATTCATAGCCTTTCTCTACCCCATTTCTTTCAATTCTTTTAAAATCATTTCCTTATCCATAAAACCTGGTTGCGTTTTGACCAGCTTGCCTTCCTTGTCTATAAAGGCTTGAGTCGGATAAGAACGGACACCATAACTTTCCAAGAGTTTACCTGATGGATCAATTAGAACTGGGAAATTTTTATAATCCAAGCCCTTGTACCAATTCTTAAAGTCCGCTTCTGCTTGTTCACCTTTGTGTCCAGGAGAGACCACTGTCAAAACTACATAGTCATCACCAGCTTCTTTAGCGATTTCATCCGTATCTGGAAGGCTGGCTAGACAGATGGAACACCAAGAAGCCCAGAATTTGAGATAAACTTTCTTGCCCTTGTAGTCAGATAAACGATAGGTCTTGCCATCTACACCTGTCAGTTCAAAATTAGCGACTTCCTGACCCTTAGTGGCAGTTTGTGAACTAACTTGTTCTGTTTTGGTTTGCTCCTTCATAGTAGACTCGTCTGCCATATTTTTAGCCGAACAGGCTGCCAAGCAACAGATTGAGCCTACTCCAAGGAGACATGTTTGCCATTTTTTCATTTCTTTTTCCTCTCTATTCAAATAATGTAGTCAAAATGGAAGCATTTCCCAAAAGCACCAAGATTCCCATCACGATAATGAGGAAACCACCCACTTTTTTGAGGGTCCCGAGATAAGGATGGAGTTTTCGGAAATGTTTCAAAACATAGCTGGAGGCGAGAGCTAGAACCAAAAATGGTAGTGCCAATCCCAGCGTGTAAACCAACATGAGACCAGCTCCCTGCCAAGCACCTGAGCCACCAGAAGCCGCCAAGGCTAAAACAGAGCCCAAAACCGGCCCTACACACGGCGTCCAAGCAAAACTAAAGGTCAACCCCAGTAAAAATGCTTGACTATAGCCGTTACCCTTTTGCCCCTGTCTCTTTAATTGTAGCCTTCTTTCCTTGTAGAGGCCCTGCAAATGTAGGACTTCCATCTGGTGTAAGCCCAAGAGAATGATAATCGCACCTGTCACATACTGAAACCAGGAAGTATAAAGCAAATTGCCTAAAAAACCAGCTCCATAACCCAGTAAGATAAAGATAAAAGAAATCCCCGCTATAAAGGCCAAAGTTCGCAATAAACTAACAACTGAGATTGAAAATTTTCCGCTGGAAGCCTGAGCACCATCTTTGTCATCAAGTAAAACCCCTGCATAGACTGGCAACACGGGTAAGATACAAGGAGAAAAGAAGGAAAGAATTCCAGCAAGAAAAACACTGATAAAAAAGATTACATTGTCCATTGCCTTCCTCCATTCTTTGATTTGATAGGTCTATTATATCCCCAAAACTCCAGAAAAAACAGGGACAATGATAGGCAAAAATAGGAATTTAATCAGTTTATTTAGAAATCTGGCACAAAAAAAGCCAGACAAGGTCTGACTTTGGTAGAAACAGAAAAGCGAATCACCTGTCTTCCCTGCTTATCTGGTAATAAATAAGGTCCGCAACGTAGTCTTTTCTCTCCACACCATTGGCAATGGTTTTTAGATAAGACATTCCCGCTTTTTCCATCACACGACCTGAAGCTGGGTTGAGACTAGCGTAGCGAGCTCTGACCTTTTGAAAGCCTGCTTGAGTAAAACAAAAGTCTAACACAGCTTTCAAGGCCTCTGTCATCATACCTCGGCCCCAAAAGTTTTTTCCTAAAACATACCCAATTTCACAACTTAAATCTTCCTCGTGCATTTCAATGATGCTGATATCTCCTATCACATGCTCTGGGTTCTCTTTGAGACAAATGGCCCATTTGTAATAGTTGGGATTAGTATAGGATGCAACCCAATTTCGAATCGAGTTCCGAGTCACCTCGACATCAGGATGAGGATCCCAAGAGACATAGATTAGATTCTCAGCAGACGAAGCCCAATTTTGAAACATGGCTTCCGCATCACTCTCCACAAATCTTCTCAAGATTAATCGGTCTGTCTGTAACATTTGTGTACCGATTGCTTGCATAATGTTACCTCGCTTTCTAAGCTTAAGGCTCAGGGTAAAAAGACTATACTCAATAACAGCTAGAAAACAAGTTTTTCATCTAGTTATTTGACGCAGTCGCTGTCTGGTTTGAAATGCGCTTTACCAAGCTTTTTCAAACCTAGTCATCGTTGCGGGGGTGAGACAAGGAAAATCGAACACTACGAGTTACCGAATCTGCCTCGTTTTCCTGTTTCTAGACTCGTGCTAAAAAGGTCCCCCGGACCTTCTTCGCTTTCTCATTTCTAGGCTCAGGGTAAAAACCTCCACTGGAGGTTATTCTTGCTCTCGAGTTTCAAGGCAAGAAGCTAAAAAGGTCCCCCGGACCTTCTTCGCTTTCCCATTTCTAGGCTCAGGGTAAAAAGGTCCACAGGACCTTTTTACTCCCAAAAGTCATCAAATACGGTGATTGGTAGGTGGCGTTTGTGTTGGCCTTTTTGCCACCAGTTTTCAATAGTCGCTTGAGCTTCTGGACTGATGGTTTTGCCTTCTAGATAGTCATCAATTTCATTGTAAGTGACTCCAAGTGCGACTTCGTCTGCAATACCTGGTTTTTCTTCTTCTAGGTCTGCTGTTGGGATTTTTTCATAAAGTGCTGGGTCTGCACCAAGTTCCTTCAAGAGTTGTTTCCCTTGACGTTTATTGAGGCGGTAAAGAGGGAGAATGTCTGCACCACCGTCACCAAACTTAGTAAAAAAGCCTGTGATATTTTCCGCAGCATGGTCTGTTCCAATGACAGCTCCGCTATGGGCACCCGCAAGGGCATATTGGGCAATCATACGGCTACGCGCCTTGATATTTCCCTTATTAAAGTCTGAAACAGGACTTCCTGTCGCTTCGACTGCAGCTGTCATTGCATCAGCTGATTCCTTAATATTCACAACCAAGCTGACATCTGGCTGGATGAAAGCGAGGGCTTTTTGAGCATCTGCTTCATCAGCTTGCACGCCATAGGGCAGGCGGACAGCGATAAATTGATAGCTGTCATCTCCTGTCTCTGCTCGCATTTCTTCCATAGCTAATTGCGCCAAACGCCCTGCCAAGGTTGAATCCTGACCCCCAGAAATCCCTAGTACAAAGGTTTTAAGGAAGGGATGTTTTTTCAAGTATCTTTTTAAGAAGTCAATCGAACGACGAATTTCCTCCTGGGCGTCAATCACTGGCTTGACACCTAGTTGTTGGATTATGGTTTCTTGCAAACTCATTCTTCTTCTCCTTCGCCAAGGGCTTCTTTGCGCATCTTATCAATCAAGTCCATCTTATCTTGCCAAATATCACGCGCCAAGTCTACCGGGTAATGTTGCGGATTGAGAACCCGTTTATACTCATCCCATAGCTTGTCAAATTCCTTACGAGCATAGGCTTGAATCTCAGTCAAACTAGGCAGGTTGTAAACTAATGTTCCTGCTTTGAAAATATCAACCAAGAGAGGAACGGCATCAAAATTACGAACGGTCTTTTTGATGTAGGTATAAGTTGGATGGAACATCTTGATTTCTGTCATGTCACTCACATCCACACCATCATAAGTAATGTAGTCACCTTCTGACTTGCCTTTTTCACGGCTGGTAATGCGCCATACCTGCTTCTTACCTGGGGTCGATACTTTTTCAGCATTACTTGAAAGCTTGATGGTATTGCGCATCTGACCATTCTCATCTTCGATCGCAACAATCTTATAAACTGCCCCAAGAGCTGGCTGATCATAGGCTGTAATCAGCTTGGTACCCACCCCCCAGACATCAATCTTAGCGTGTTGCATTTTGAGGTTAAGGATGGTATTTTCATCGAGGTCATTAGAAGCATAGATCTTAGCCTCTGTAAAACCAGCCTCATCCAGTTGCTGACGGACTTTCTTGGAAATGTAGGCAATATCCCCAGAGTCGATACGAACGCCTTTAAAATTGATCTTATCACCCAACTCACGCGCTACCTGAATGGCAGCTGGCACACCGATTCGCAAAGTATCATAAGTATCTACTAGAAAGACACAATCACGATGGGTTGACGCATAGGCCTTAAAGGCCTCATAGTCGTTTCCATAAACCTGTACCAAGGCATGAGCATGAGTACCTAAGACAGGAATACCAAAGAGCTTCCCTGCTCGTACATTACTAGTACCATTGGCTCCACCAATCACGGCTGCGCGTGTTCCCCAGATAGCTGCATCCATTTCTTGCGCACGACGTGTCCCGAATTCCATCAAGGGTTCATCTTCAATGACTGAACGAATACGTGCTGCCTTTGTCGCTATCAAGGTTTGAAAGTTAACGATGTTTAAAAGAGCCGTTTCGACCAATTGACATTGGGCTAGAGGTCCTTCAACCTGCACAATCGGCTCATTAGCAAAAACCAAGTCCCCTTCCTGAGCAGAACGAACCGTTAGTTCTAACTTGAGATTTCGTAGGTAATCCAAGAATTCTCCATGATACCCAAGCGTCTCCAAGTAGGCAATATCGCTATCTGAAAAGCGCAAGTCTTTAAGATAATGTACAATTCTTTCCAAACCAGCAAAAACCGCATAGCCGTTATTAAACGGTTGCTGGCGGAAATAAACTTCAAAGACCGCCTTTTTATTGTGAATTCCTTGGTCAAAGTAAACTTGCATCATGTTGATCTGGTACAAGTCCGTGTGCAATGTTAAACTATCATCTGGATACATCTGTTTTCCTTCTTCCTACTTTACAAAGGCATGAACGTATTCTGCCACTTTCACACCATCCGATAAATTAGTACTATTATAACACATTTTTTCAAGATTGATAAAAACTTAACAAGCTAATTCCCACTCTCCAGTTCATCCATATCTTGCTCAAACTTTTTTTGAGCCCATTCGCCATAACTTTTAAGGCCGAGATTGGCGATAAAAACCCAAGGAAGGTAAATCAGATAAGTAATGGCCCAAGCAGACAAGTATTTAACGTTCAAAGGGTTGTGCTGATAAATTTCTATGTTGAATTGATAATTCTGCAACATCAAGAGAGACGTAATAGCGAGAGTTACCAGCAAACACCCTCCAATCGTAAAATGAAAACGACTATAGTAGTTCACACCCAAATCTCGAGCACGGCCGAAAAAGTAAGAAGTTCCAATAATGATAATGATGAGAATCATTATCGGATTAAAAAGACTTGGTGCTAATACTGTAATCATATAAGATAAAAGCAAGAAAGCTATAGAGATATAGAAACTTTCAGCCCCCGCTTTATTCATCAGTTGTTCTTCTCTTTCGTCTAGTAATTGATAATAAAAAAATCTATTTTTCATCTTCTTCCTCCCAAAATAGTTGGTCTAAAGTTTTGCCTAAACATCTGCAAATGGACTGGCAGAGGGAGAGACTGGGATTGTATTTCCCTGCTTCTATCAAGCCTATAGTCTGCCTAGTAACACCCACAGCTTCTGCCAAATCCCCTTGTGTTAAATCACGCTCTACCCGAGCTAATTTTAATTTTAAATTTTTAGCCACTAGCGTCCTCCTTCAAAATTTTAAAAAGTTGCGCCTCTTTTAAAAACATTATACCATATATCTAACTTAATGCAATATATAAATGTCATTTTGTAATATTTTATTAACAAAAAAACTCTCTATCATCTTACATGATAAAGAGTATTCGTTCTTTTTTGATACTTAGCTAAGTTCCTCTCCAAAAGAAAGAAGTCTAGGTCACAAATCCTTTTGGTAATAAAATCTTTGCCCTGTGTAGGGATAGTCTTGCAAGGTAAAGACTTCCTTGTAGCCATGGCTTATATAAAAATCTGGCGCTTGAAACTGGTAAGTATTGACAAAAGCAAAACGACAGTTTCGTTTCTTAGCTTCACTTTCAGCTCGCTGCAATAGTTTCGAACCGATTCCTTGTCCCCGTAATTCCTCTTTCACAAACAAATATTCGATTTCCAGCCAATTTCCGAAAGTCTCAGCTACTAAGCCCGCCATGAGATTGCCCTTTTCGTCTTCGAGATAAAGATTCAGTGGCTCGCTCTCAACCTCTTCTCTTTTGGAACGATTATAAGCACGAATCAAATCCCCTATTTCTTGCGCTTTAAGCGATTCCTTATTTTCCAATCTAACGTGCATTCAAACCTCCTAATAAACTGCTACAACTTGATTATAGTCATATTTCAATAAACTGTCAAACTAGCAAAAACTCACCAAACAGAGTTGATGAGTTCATGATTTATTTTCTAAATTTCCACTGACTATAAATCCCAAAAACAAAGATCCAGATAGCAGAACCAACTGCCCCCATGAAAGTGGACTCTTGCAAAAAGAGAGTCACAAAAACAAAGACAAAAAAGAGAATGGTTAGGGGATTAAGCAAGCGATACTGAGGCATGAGGTAGCCATCAGCCATGAAATCTTGTGACTTGCGGTATTTGAGATGGGCCACCATTATCAAGATATAAATCGCGATGTAAACACCTGATGAGGATGCGGTGATCAAAGCAAAGGCATCTGAAACACCTGGTAGCACATTGATAAAGGCAGCGAGAGCAATCAAGATTGCTGAGGCAATGATGGCATTTTGTGGAACATTGTGACGAGAAAGGGTATCGACCTTGATGGCCTTTAAGAAACGATTTGGCGAATCATGGGCAATCTGATATAAGTGTCTCCCTGTTGAGTAGAGAGTTGAGTTAAGCGCAGACGCTGCTGAGGTCAAGACAACAAAGTTGATTAGAGCCGCTGCCCACTTGATCCCTGCCAGTTCAAAAACCGTTACAAATGGAGAATCTGAAGAATTAAGATAAGACCAAGGAATAATGGCCATAATCGCAATGAGAGCTCCCCCATAGAAGAAGATAATTCTAAGAGGAATTTCCTTAACAGCTTTGGGCAAGACCTGACGAGGGTTCTTTGTTTCAGAAGTTGTCACCCCGATAAACTCAATCATAAGATAGGCAAAAAATACCATTTGAAAGGCCATGACAAAGTTCATAACTCCATTTGGAAAAAGAGAGAACTGGTCGCTGATATTTGCCAAACTTGCAACACCATGAGGTGTCTTAAAGCCCGTCAAAACCATAAAGACCCCAGTGGCAATCATGGCTAAAATCGCCACAATCTTGACCATAGCAAACCAAAACTCGACTTCTCCAAAAAGCTTAACTGCAATCAGGTTGACCAAAGCCAAAATCGTTAAAAAGACAAGCTGAATCATCCAGCTAGGCCATGTGGGAAACCAGAAGCGGACATAGTCTGAGATGGCAGTGATTTCTGCCATACCGATAAAGACAACTGACAGCCAATAAGACCAAACTGAGAAATATCCCCAGCCTTTCCCCAAATGACGGGTGATAAAGTTGATAAAGGTATGTTGTTCTGGATCCTGATACAGCATCTCTCCAACAGCCCTCATCATCAAAAACATAAAGGCTCCTGTAATCATGTAAATCAGAATGATCGAAGGTCCAGTAAGGCTGATAGAGCGACCAGCACCTAGGAAAAGTCCTGTTCCGATTGTTCCCGCAATGGCCATCACCTGAACATGGCGATTGGTTAATCCACGCTCCATTTTGTTTTTCTTCTTATTTTCACTCATATAGTCTCCTTTTTATCCAAAAAACCAAAAAGGAGTTGAGCAAGGCAAAACCTTCACTACTCCTTTTTCATCCTATTTAGGCTGTTTTCTCAACCTTTAAGATTTTGACATCATAGCTACCAACTGGTGTTTCAATCGTTGCAGTATCGCCAGTCTTCTTGCCAATTAGAGCACGGCCAATCGGACTTTCATTTGAGACTTTACCAGCAAAAGCATCTGCACCTGCAGAACCGACGATGATGTAGACCTCTTCTTCGTCTTCACCGACTTCTTGGATTGTTACTGTTTTACCGATTGCTACCTCATCTTGGGCAACTGCATCGCTATTAACAATTTCAGCATAACGAATCTTTGTTTCTAGACTTGAAATTTGACCTTCAACAAAAGCTTGTTCATCTTTCGCTGCTTCATACTCACTATTTTCTGAAAGGTCTCCATAGGAACGAGCAATCTTGATACGCTCTACGACTTCGGGACGACGGACGAGTTTCAACTCCTCTAATTCTTTTTCTAGTTTTTCCTTTTCTTCAAGGGTCATTGGGTAAGTTTTTTCTGCCATTTTTTTAACTTTCTTTTCTATTTACTTTTTTAAAACAAAATTATGTGGAAAACCACATAATTTTAGTTTGAACTACTTGCTTGAGGTAACTTGCTATTGATATGCTCTGCAACGTTTTGATCATGTTCTTCTTTTGTTGTCGCAAAGTATACTTTACCGTCTTCAACATTGGCTACAAAGTACAAGTACTCACTCTTTGTCTGGTTTACACTTGCTTCAATCGCATCCGAACTTGGGCTATCAACCGGTCCAGGCATGAGGCCAAGGTGTGTGTAAACATTGTATGGTGAATCAATCGTTGTATCAATTCCAGCGTCATCTGCTAAACTAATCTTTTGACCAAGTTTTCCTTGAGCATATAGGATAGCGATATTACTTTGAAGTGGCATACCGGCATTCAAGCGGTTATAGAAGACACCTGCGATTTTCTTGCGGTCTTCGGTCTTAGCTCCTTCTTTTTCGACAAGAGAAGCAATGCTGAGCAATTCATTAACTGTCAGATTCTTTTCTTTGATCGTAGCGTAATATGGTGACATAGCCTTATCCATAGCAGCCACCATCTCATCAATCAAACTTTCAACAGTTGTACTGTCTTTGATTGTATAGGTCGCTGGGAAAAGGTAGCCTTCAAGACGATAACGAACGCTACTATCTTTTGTTGGAAGACTTCCAAGTAGGTTTGGATACTTGGCTACTAATTGTGAGATAAAGGTCTCATCTTGAGCTTTTGCCAAGAAAGCATCCGCAGTAAGAGGTTCTTTAAATTCACCTTGAAGTTGTCCTACTGTTTGAGCGATTTGCTCTAATGTATAGCCTTCTGGAATGGTCAAGTTTGAAAGAACAGGTGCCTGAGCTTCAGGAGTCCCACCTTTTTGCAATTCTTGAATCAACTCATCCGTACTCATACTCTTCTTCAAGTTATAATAACCTGACTTCAAGTTGGCATGGCTATAGTATTTAGCATAAAGACTAAAGATAAGTCCATGTTTAACCAAACCAGATTTTTCCAAGGTGCTTCCAATTTCTTGAACATTTGCACCGTCTGGGATTTGAACCGTTACGTAATCCTTAGAGCTCGCATCCACAGGTTTCAAAGAATCTTGCACATAACCATAACCAAAATAACCACCAACTGCAACGAGTACTAGGAGAACTAGAACTGTTACTAGGCAACCTTTAGCTTTTGATTTTTTCTTTTTCTTAGTTGATGTTGCACCTTGACGACGACTACGACGTGGAGCATCAGCTAATCCACTGCTAGATTCTGTAGAAACAGGCTCTACTCTTTCAGGCATTCCTGGAGTGATTTCCTCTTTCTTGTCTTCTGTTTTATAGGTTACGGCTACCTTAGTCGGAGTATCGTTAAATTCTTTTTCTTCGGGTTTAAGCTCAACTGGTTCTACCTTAGGTTGAACAGGTTCCACTACAGGTTCTTCAGCCAGATGAATCGGCTCTACTAGAGGTTCGTCAGATTCTACAACTTCAATCTTATCAATGATTGGCTGTCTAATCTCTTCCTCTTCTTGGTCATCCGTTTCATCAGTTCTATCACTTGAAAGTGGAGGAACACTTGGTGCATTTTTTAGGATTTTATCGACAACAGATAGGGAATCAGCCATCAACTCTTCTGTTGATGTTTCTGTTTCACGATTTGAAGGAGTTGCTGAACTAGCTTGAGATGATGAAGCCGTCAGATTTGGAATCTCTACTTCTTTCTCTCTTCTATCTTGTTCTTTTACTCTTTCTAAATCACGTAGAATCTGCTCTTTAAAGCTTAATTTTTCTTCTTCTCTTGATTTTTCAGTCAAAAGCATTACCTCCTTGTTGACAATCCATAATATTATATCTTAAAAGTCGCAGAAAAGCAACCAACTAGGGCATTCCCTAGCTAGTTTTATTGATTTTCAGGCTGCCAGACCATATCATACCATGTTTCCCCAGCAAAGCTTGACTGAGATATTCCTTCATTAACAAAGCCGTGCTTTTCATAATAGGCGATAAGGTAATCATGACATGTCAGGTTAATGCCCTCTCGCTCATGTTCTAAAGCGACTTCTTTCAAAGCCTTTAATAGTCTTTTCCCCACTCCCAAAGCTTGTGCTTCCTTGGCAATAGATAGGCAAGTCACAGAAATATAACCTCCAGGTTGATGGCTATAGTCTTTTATTTCTTCTGTAAAGGACTGATCATGTAGATGGCGGTGCGGAACGACTGGACCTTCGATATAACCAAGAATACGCCCCTCTTTTTCAGCTACCAGAAAACTGGTCTGAATTTCCCGCAAATGGGCCTCAAAGACCGAACGAGGAATAGCTTCTTCAAGGGAAAAATTCTCTAGCTCTATCTCTATAATCCGATCTAAATCCGAAAATCTTGCTTGTCTGATTTTCATATTTCCTCCTGATAAAAGGGATTTCCCCAAATCAGATACCATTCAGAGCCACTGCCATAATGACTCTCGGTCACTTCTTCTTCAACAAAGCCATTCATTTCAAAATATGATAGTAGTTCATCAGGACTCTGCAAAAGAATACCTTGATAATCTAGTTCGACTGTCACCTGTTTCAAGGCTGCAAGAAGAAGAGTTCCCAGCCCCTGTCCCCAATGGTCAGGATGAATAGTCAAGGATTTTACTTCTATCCATTTGGGATGAATAGACTGAGCTTCTCCCAAAACATAGCCCACGAGCTGATTTTCATCCCCAGCTACAAGAAAGGTACCCGCAGTCTTGCGGATACTCTCTTCTAAAGATTGGCGGCTAAGTGACTCTTCTGATGAAGGATTGGCTTCTTCAATCGCCAACATTTCTTCTAAATCTGATAAGGTAGCTTGCCTTATAGTGATTGGAATTTCCATCTGTTTTCCTTATTGGACGTTGCTTGTCAAGTTAGACAAGAGACGTTCAAATGAATATTCATAGGTTTGGATGTCTCCTGCACCCATAAAGACGTAAACAGCATTGTCATGGTCTAGGAGTGGAGAGACATTTTCAACAGTGATAACCTGATGTTTCTTGTTGATTTTATTGGCTAAGTCTTCTACTTTGACATCACCATGGTCCACTTCACGGGCTGATCCATAGATTTGCGCTAGGTAGACGGCGTCTGCTTGATTCAAAGCATGGGCAAATTCGTCCAACAAGGCAATGGTTCTTGTAAAGGTATGCGGTTGGAAGATTGCCACGATTTCCTTGCTTGGATATTTCTGACGAGCCGCATCCAAGGTTGCAATGATTTCTGTTGGATGGTGGGCAAAGTCATCAATAATCACTGTATCATTGACTATTTTTTCAGTGAAACGACGCTTAACACCTGCAAATGTTTTCAAGTGTTCACGGACCAAGTTCAAGTCAAATCCAGCTGTGTAAAGAAGACCAATAACAGCAGTCGCATTCATGATATTGTGACGACCAAAGGTTGGAATGTGGAATTGACCCAATTCTTGACCACGGAAATGAACGGTGAAGGTCGAACCAGTCGTAGAACGAAGGAGATCACTAGCTACAAAGTCATTGTCCTCAGCTTCAAAGCCATAGTAATAGATTGGCGCATTGGCTGTGATCTTACGCAACTCAGCATCCTCACCGTAAACAAACAAACCTTTACTAATTTGTTTGGCATAGTCGTTAAAGGCATTGAAAACATCCTCTAGACTTGTAAAGTAGTCTGGATGGTCAAAGTCAATGTTGGTGATGATAGAGTATTCTGGGTGGTAAGGCATGAAATGGCGCTCATATTCGTCTGACTCAAAGACAAAATATTTAGCGTTAGCTGAACCACGACCTGTCCCGTCACCAATCAAGAAGCTGGTATCTGTGATGTGAGACAAGACGTGTGACAACATACCTGTTGTCGAAGTTTTGCCATGAGCTCCTGCCACTCCCATGCTGACAAAGTCGCGCATAAAGCTACCTAGGAATTCATGGTAACGTTTGTAGCTGATACCATTTTGATCCGCATAGGCGATTTCAACATTGTTGTCTGGACGAAAGGCATTCCCCGCGATAATCTCCACATCACCTTGTAGGTTCTTTTCATCAAAAGGAAGAATCGCAATCCCTGCCTGCTCTAGTCCACGTTGAGTAAAGTAATATTTTTCAACGTCTGAACCTTGAACCTTGTGTCCCATTTGGTGCAACATCAAGGCTAGGGCACTCATCCCTGATCCCTTGATTCCAATAAAATGATATGTTTTTGACATGCTTTTCTCCCCTACTCAGTAATTCTTGTCAGATTCAACTCTTGGGCAACCTGACGTTCCTGTTCTGTTTGCTTATTCTTTTTATTATAGATTTGACTCTTCTTTAGAAAATCATAGTTGTTCTTGTTAGCTTTTTCCGTTTGGGTTTTCGGAGTTGGATTCGCCACTTGGCCAACCTCCTCAGCTAAGATATAGTGAGACTGGCTCAAGTTTTTACTAAATTTGGCAAACTCACCTGGATTTTCCTTTTGAAATGGTGCTGTTGGTTGGTTTCCTTGACGAACAAGTGTTGAACCATTGTGTCGTCTGGTATGACTAACATCCTGAGTCAAATACTTGGCTGAACGTTTCTTCTTCAAGTCCGCACGCGCCTCTTCTCGAGCCAACTCTGCATAAGTCTTTTCAACTTTTTTAGGTTCTGGACTTGGCTTTGACTCCTTGTTAATCACTGGAGAAACTACGGTTTCTTCCTCATTGATAGGAGACCATTCCAAATAGTTCTTATCGCGGTAATCACCTTTGATATTGCTAATAAAGTCTGACTCATCGTACAAGTCCATGACTGGCATTTTGGTCAGCATGATCTCATCATCTGACACCAATGGAAATCGATCTTGTTTCATTTTGTATTTCCTTTCAACACTTCATTATAGCGTATTGTCTTGATTTTTCAAGTGCTGGCTTCAGAAATTCCCAAAATTTCACGAATTTCTGCCAGACTGAGACTCGCACGCGACTCCGTACCATCTAAAACTTGGGAAACCAAATGTTTCTTTTGTTCTTGAAGTTCTTGGATTTTTTCTTCAATGGTCCCCTTGGTAATCAAACGATAGACCTCGACCATCTGCTCCTGCCCCATGCGGTGAGCTCTTCCGATAGCCTGGGCTTCGACAGCGGGATTCCACCAAAGGTCAACTAAAATGACCGTATCAGCTCCCGTTAGATTGAGACCAACACCACCCGCCTTCAGAGAGATGAGAAAGGCATCTCTTTCCCCTTGGTTAAAGGCCTTAGTCATCTCCTGTCTGTCATGAGCAGGAGTTGAACCTGTGATTTTGAAGGAGGTCAAGCCCAAGTCTGGGAGTTCTTTCTCGATTTTTTCCAACATTCCTTTGAACTGGGAGAAAATCAAGACCCGATGCCCACCATCAGCCACTTGTAGCAATAAATCTCGGAGACTATCGAGTTTACCACTGGCTCCCTGGTAATCGTCCATGAAGAGGGCAGGCGTATCGCAGATCTGGCGCAATCGCATGAGACCAGATAAGATTTCTACCCGACTTCTTTGGAATTCTTGATCTGTCACTTGCGCTAGGCGGTCTCGCATCTGTTGCAACTGGGCGAGATAGATGGCCTTCTGTTGGTCTTCCAGTTCATTTTTATAGACGACTTCGATCAGATCAGGCAGTTCTGTAAGAACTTCTTCTTTCTTACGCCTCATGACGAAAGGCTTGATAAACTGCGCGACTCGGTCAGCCGGTAATTTCATAAACTCCTTTTTACTTGGTAAGAGCCCCGGTAGCACAATTTGGAAGATAGACCACAACTCTCCTAAATGATTTTCGATGGGCGTACCCGACAAAGCAAAGACTGCTGGCACCACAAACTGGCGCAAACTCTGAGCAATCTTAGTCTGGGCATTTTTCATGACCTGGGCCTCATCTAAGAAGAGAAAATCAAAAGCCATCTCTTGATAAAGCTCGCTGTCTTGACGAAAGGTTGCATAGCTAGTCACATAGATTTGGTGATTTTCAGAAAGAATCGCTTCTCGATTCGCTTTCAAACCATGAACGACAGCCAAATCCAACTGTGGGGCAAATTTCCTGAATTCATCTGCCCAATTGTAGATCAAACCTGACGGCGCTAAAATCAAGACTCGACTATCTTCTGTCACCTGACTAGTCAAAAAAGCGATGGTTTGCAGTGTTTTTCCCAGTCCCATATCATCTGCCAGGATGCCACCAAAGCCATAGTGATGAAGCATCTGGAGCCAACGGACACCCTTTTCCTGATAGTCTCTCAAACTCGCCTGAACCTGTATATCTCCCAAAGGAAAATCCTCTGGATGAGTCAAATCATGAGCTAAGTGCTGAAATTCCTCTGAGAAGGAAATCCTGTCTCGACCTTCAAAAAGCTGAGAAAGGCTATAAGCTAGAGATTTTCGAGCTTGAAAAGAACCATCTTTTAGCTCAACTCCCAGTTCCTGCAAATTTTGACGAATCTGCTTGGTTTCCTCATCAAAAAAGTACACTTGGTCAGAACAACTGATATAGAAATCCTGATTGCTGGTCAGGGCTTTAAGAGCTTGATCAATCTCTTCTTGGGCAATCCCTTGGAAATCAAACTGAATCTCCAACAGTCCTCCCTTGGACTCAATCTGAACCTGAGGAGCTTGGGCACTGTATAGCTGATTCATTTCATCAGACAAGAAAACCTGACCCAATTTCTCAAAAGCTGGAATCGTATGGTGAAAGAAAGAATAAACTGCCTCTGGCTTCAAAGCCTGTCTCCAAGACTGAAAATCAGCCTCAAAACCAGCTCCTAAACAGACTTGAAATAGCTGGTTTTCCAAGACGGCATCGCTTGAAAATGGTAATTGTTCCAGCTGTTGCTGACTAGTCACCTTAAGATCTCCATAATCAAACTCGATATCCAAACGAATGCGACCGTCATCCTCCCTATCAAAGTAAAAGATTGGTGAAAAGGATCTGATTTGCAAGCGCTCAGGAGCAGAAACTGTGCCCAGCTGTCCAAACAAAGGCAAACAGGCTGCCAAGCGGTCACGATCACTGTTATCAAATTGGAGGCATTTCCTCCCTCTTTCCTCCTGAGGGAGCTCCTTGAGTTCCTTTAGTAGGCTGATTTGTTTAGGGTTTAATAGATAAAGATTCCCCTTATGAAAGAGAACCGCTCCCCCATAAAATACGTTGACTCGCTCACTTTCAGAAATCTCCATCTCAAAATAATCAGGATACTCCTGCACGGAAAAAGAGAACAGTTCTGCATCTGGATCTAAATCATGAAAGAGAAGATTTTCATAACTAGTAATCTGATGTTCGAAATGAAAATCCTCCAAATTCATCAGCAGCTCCACTCCCTGTTCAAAAAAGGTCAGAGGGAAAAAGAGGTGACGACCTTGATTAGGGAAAAAGAGGTCTTGACTCAGTCCCTCCTCAATCAAGCCACATAAAAAAGTAAGAACTTCTTGACTAGCTGTATCAAAAGCATCCCAAGACAAGTCATTTTCATAGTGTTTCCCAATCATATATGATTTTCGAAGGACTAAGACCTTCAAAAAGAGAGGGATGTCACGAATGACATAATATTTTTGACTATCAACTAAACCGATTCGGAGAGTCCAAAGGAGACGATTGGTTCCAGCTTCTACCTGGCCTTGAGCCGACAAAGTGTAGATTTTCTCTCTCTTCTGAGGTTGAATACGCTCCAAAAAACTACCACCAAAACTAACCTTGGTTTCGACCTCTTCTTGCTCTTCATGTCCTTTTTCTAAGGCTTGTAAAATCACCTGGCCTTCTTCATCGTTCTTCAGATAATGCTCAAGCGCTGCGAGGTGAAGACAGTAACCTCTTTTTTGGAAAAAATCACAAGCACAAAAAACAAGATCATCCTCTAAACTGTAGCGCAAGTCTTCTCCCGCCACACGAGTATAGAGGCGATTTCCTTTTTCCTTGATAATCTCAATGTTGCCTGTCTCATAGAGAGTAACACCCTCCATGCGCAACTTTCCTGGAATCAATTTAGCCATAGTTACCCCTTTATCTTATCTTTTCATTATACCACATTTTCCCCTATGAAAATAGCCTTCTAGGAAGACTTTTCTCCTAGAAGGCTCGATTTTAAAGTGTATCAAAAGTGGTCACGATGCGTTGGCAAACTTCTTCCAAAAGTGTTTTAGGCATAGCAACATTGAGGCGGGCATGAAGAGTTCCCTCCTCTCCAAAGTCCAAACCTCGGTTCAAGATAACCTTGGCTTCATTCTTCAAAAGCTCTTGCAAGCGGTCATCCGTTAGGTCATAGGCTGAAAAATCAAGCCAGATCAAGTAGGTACCTTGCGGTTTCATGACCTTAATCTTGGTTTCGTTGCCCAAAACATCCACTATATAGTTAATGTGATCCTCGATGACTTCCTTTAACTCTCCTAACCAGTCCTTACCATAACGGTAGGCAGCTTCTGTCGCCAAATAACCCAAGCCTGAGATTTCATGCTGGTTATTGGCCAACTGGCGTTTTTGGAAAGCAACACGAAGCTTGGGATTTTCAATAACTGCATAGGAATTCTTGGTCCCAGCAATATTAAATGTCTTAGTGGCACTACTCAAGATAAGGGCAAAGTCTTTAAAAGCTGGATCAATGGTATTGAATGACTGGTGTTTGTGATCAAAGAGAGCCAAATCTTGGTGAATCTCATCTGAAACCAACAAAACACCATGTTTTTGGCAGAGATGACCAATCTTTTCTAACACTTCCTTTTCCCAAACACGTCCACCAGGATTGTGGGGATTGCAAAGGATATAAAGCTTCACATCCTCTTCCACCAATTCCTTCTCTAACTGGTCAAAGTCAATCTCAAACAACCCGTCCTTTTCCACCAAAGAATTGGTAATCAATCTGCGATTGTTCAGTTTGACACTGCGGGCAAAAGGTGGATAGACCGGTGTGTTAATCAGAACAGCCTCTCCTTCTTTTGTAAAGGCTTGAATGGCTGTTGAAATAGCTGGTACCACACCCTCGATAAAGACGAGGGCATCCTTATCAAAGTGATAGCCATGTTGTGTGGCTTCCCAGTCCTGAACCGACTCAATCAAAGCATCACTGGCATAGGTATAGCCATAGACCAACTGATCTGCGTAGGCTTGTACAGCTTGTCGAACTTCAGGCAAAACCACAAAGTCCATATCTGCTATCCAAGCTGGTAGAACTTCTCGATCAGCTTCCGCTTCTTTCCATTTATAGGTATGATGCCCAAAACGATTGGGCAGGCTTGTAAAATCATATTTTCCCATATCTATCTTATCCTTCCAAAGCTTGTCGCAAGTCCGCAATCAAATCTCTGGCATCCTCAATCCCAATTGACAAGCGCAAGAGGTCATCTGTTAAGCCATAGGAATGACGCACTTCTGCTGGAATATCCGCATGAGTTTGAGTCGTCGGATAGGTGATCAGGCTTTCCACCCCACCTAAACTCTCAGCAAAAGAGAAGACCTTGAGGCTATTTAAAATATGAGGAATACGTTTTTCATCCACTACTTTAAAGGAAATCATCCCCCCACGTCCTGTATAGAGCACTTCCTTAACAGCAGGTGAATCCTTCAAAAAAGCAACCACTTCTTGGGCATTGGCTGTCGAACGTTCCATACGAAGAGGTAGAGTTTTGAGACCACGAATCAACTGATAACTATCAAATGGTGACAAGACCGCACCAGTCGTATTCAAATTGTAGAAAAGTTGCTCATATAGTTCTAAACTATTAGTCACAACCACCCCAGCTAAAACATCATTGTGCCCTGCTAGATACTTGGTAGCAGAATGAAGAACGATATCCGCACCATCTTCAATCGGTCGTTGGTAAATTGGGCTGTAGAAGGTATTGTCCACCACTACCCTGGCACCCTTGGCATGTCCTAGTTTGGCTAGTTTGGCAATATCAAATTCCAACATCAAGGGATTGGTTGGTGTTTCGATATAGAGAACATCCACATCCTTTTCTAACTCAGCAATTAGCTCTTCTTCTGTATTGGCATAGGTAAAATGGAACCGGCCTTCTTGCTCGACTTGGTTGAACCAACGGAAAGAACCTCCATACAGATCGCGCACAGCCAAGACTTTACTTCCTACTGGAAAAACACTAAAGGCCAGTACAATCGCAGCCATACCTGAACTCGTCGCAAGGGCATAGTCTGCTGATTCAATCGCAGCCAAGACTTCCTCCGCCTTACTCCGAGTTGGATTTTTAGTACGAGTATAGTCAAATCCCGTAGACTGACCGAACTCTGGATGCTGATAAGTTGTTGAAAAATGAAGTGGCGTCACCAAGGCACCTGTTGCCTTATCTGACTTGATTCCCGCCTGGGCCAAAATTGTGTTGATGTGTAGTTCTTTGCTCATACAATACCTCCAAATCTATAGTAACTATTGTACCACTTATTTTCACTAACTTATTTTCTTGTTTTCAAGAGCTAGTTATAGTTTCAAACTATATAAAAACGATAGTTCCTTGAGAAACTATCGTTTTTCCTGTTGAATAGACTGGTTATTTAACGTGTTTTGCCAGTTCTTCTTGGGCTTTTTTATTTGATTCTTCTTTTTCTTTCAGCCATTTTTCTTTAGCTTTTTCATACTCATCAGCGGTTACAGTCTTATCTTGCAACTTGAGGTACTTGTATGATTCGACACCCTTATTTCCAGCTTGTGAGAATGGCGATGAGAATGGAACTGTCTTTCTCAAGGTCGGTGTTCCACCCTGAGAAACGTTTGGAATTGCAAGGGCGCTATCAACGAGCCAAGCTTGAATTTCAGCATATTTTTCATAACGTTTCGCTGGTTCTTGCTCCTTGTTCGCTTCTTCTAACATTTGAGTGTAAGTATCCAGACCAACTGCCTTAGCCTTGTCATTGACCTCACCTGGTTCTAGACCAATGTTTTGCAACATACCACCGTTATTGACATTTAAGATATCAAGATAACTTGATGGATCCAAGTAGTCCGCACTCCAACCGCCATTATAGATATCAAAGTCTTTTTGAGCTGCAGTTTGAGCTAGGTAGCTAGAGTTGTCAAAGTCATCTGTTGATAGCTGTTGGATATCGATAACCACATTCTCAGCTCCTAGAACAGATTCGATGGATTGTTTTAAAGAGCTCGCTTCAAGTACACCTTTTTTAGCTGATTGGTCTACAGATACATCCAAGTGGATTGGGAATTGCACACCCTTAGCTTCCAATTCTTTCTTAGCTTCTGCAAATTTAGCTTTAGCCTTGTCAGGATTGTAGTATGGATCTTGTGCGTCCGCAAAGTTGATTCCTTGCCATTCTTGGCCATAGTTGACCATCTTTTCTGAAACAACATCGCCAAAGTCTTTTCCGTTGATACTTACAAACGTAGGAGGTACAACCAAGTTACGAATAATCTTTGTTGCTCCGTCCTCCCCTTGAGATTGTGCTCCATAGGCTGTACGGTTATAAGCATAGTTGAAGGCTTGACGGAAGTTTTTATTCAGAACTGCTTCTTGGGTTGATTTCTTTTCGATATCTGAAGATTTAGACGTGAAGTTATAAGACTTTCTGTCCAAGTTGAAGTTCAAGTAATAAGAAGTTGCGTTTTGCATACTATAGATGATGTTATCCTTGTTCTTCTCTTTAATGCCTTCAAAGCTTGAGCTATTTGGGTAGAGACGCGCATAGCTGTATACTCCTTCTACAAAGTTACGTGCTAGTGCATCTTGGTCACTACCATCATAATAGGCCAATTTCACATCATCCACAAAGACATTTTTTTCATCCCAGTAGTTGGGATTTTTCTTGAATTCGATAACAGATTTTGAAACAAAAGATTTCATTAAGAAAGGTCCATTGTACAAAATACTAGAAGGGTCTACCTTACCAAAGTCATCCCCTTTTGATTTTAAGAAATCTGCATTGACAGGGAAGAGAATGGTTGAAGTTGTTTTAGAATTCCAATAAGATTCTGGACGTGTCAAAGTGTACTGAACTGTTTGGTCGTCAATCGCCTTAACACCGACAGTTGAAAAGTCACTTGTTTTCCCGTTGATATAGTCATCCAAACCTGCTACAGAGTCTTGAACCAGGTACAAGGCTTCGGATTTTTTATCAGCAGCATATTTCAAACCTGTCACAAAGTCTTGGGCCGTTACAGGGGCGTATTCTTCACCCTCATAAGTATACCATTTTGCATCCTTACGCAATTTGTAAGTATAGGTCAAACCGTCCTGAGAAACAGTCCAATCCTCTGCCAACGATGGAACATAGTTACCGTATTGGTCATTTTCCATCAACCCATCCACCAAATTGGTCACGATGTCGTTGGTTGTTGCGCGGTTTTCTGCGAGATAGTTCAAACTGGATGGATCGCTCGAATAAACATAGTTATATGTTTTAGTAGCGCTACTTGAATTTCCACATGCGCTCAGTAAGATACCAGCGCTTAACACGACACTTGCAAGTGTCAGATACTTGGCCTTAGACTTTTTCATTTCCAGAACCTCCTGTTTAAAAGTTTTGTCTTATTATACAGCTTTGGTTTTATTTAGTCAAGTAATTTCTGAAGAAAAACTTAAAAAAGCATATTTTTTGCTCTTGATTTTAGAAAAAGTTCTCTTTTTTTAAGAAAAATGTAGAATAAAAACCTTTCTGTTAAAGAAAGGTTAAATTTATTACTTTTATTTATAAATCTTTTTACGATATTTTCAATCGTGTACGTAGTCGGTCTGCTTGAGCTTTGCCGATTATCTTGTCCAAGAGTCGTGTCCGTAGGCTCATCAAACCATAAAGACCTCCCCCAAGTCCCCCGATGAGAGCCACATAAAGGAAACTCCAGAAACGTCCACTTGGCTGGAAGACAAAACCGAGCAGCCACTGCAAGAAGCCAACTAGGATAAACATGACAAGGGTCAAGATGGTAATCAAAATGGTTCGCTTCAAGATTATCTTTCGACGAGCACCCGTTACCTGGCAGATGTCTCGGTACATCAAGACATTTGGAATAATCAAGCCGATAGTCGTTGAAATCAAGGGACCGTAGCTGTGGAAAATAGCAATGGTTGGCAATTGCAAGACGATCTTAGCAATGGAACCATAGACAAAATAAAGAACTGCCTTGCGGTTGCGGAACATGGCCTGAAGCATAGGAGACAAGACCATATACAAGCCTAGGATAGTAGACTGCAAAACTGCAAAGACAAATAAGCCCATGGCCAGACTATCTGGCTTACCGTAAAAGACTGTATAAAGAGGCTCCCCTACCATGACCACTCCAACCGTTGCCGGCAGTAGAAATAAGAAAAGCATGGTGAGGCTATCTTGGACTAGGCGAGCCGCTGCCTGCAAGTCACCTTTTACATAGTTTTCCGTCAACAATGGCAAACCGACACTCCCAATTGAAACCCCCACAGAGATTAAAATCATAGTAATTTTATTAGGATTGGCTGAAAAATAAGAAAACATGACAACCAAGTCTTCATTGCTGTAGTTGGTAAACCACTTCATGCTATTGATAAAGGTCATCTGGTCTAAAATCTGGAAGAGCTGGATGGCTGATCCTGTCAGGATAAAGGGAATGGCTTCCTTGATGGTATCGACTAAGAGTCGCTTACTATTGATTTTATCCCGCGTTTCAAAGACTCTCTTAAGCAAACCTTCTTGGGCAAGGAAATAAATCAAAACTGCAAAACTTGCCACCATCCCTACAAAGGCCGCAAAAGTTGACTGGGTGACTGCTGATAAGTAGTCCCCAGAACCCATCTTCATAATGAAGAAGGTTGCCATCAACATCCAGATAACACGGATCACCTGCTCAGCGATTTGACTCATGGCATAAGGTTTCAGGTTGTTCATCCCTTGGAAGAAGCCCCGGATGACACTCATAGATGGGAAAATCAAGACCGCCCAAGCCAAGCTCTGCATGATGGGAATCAGGTCTTTCCCCACACCTGACAAATCTGCTAACCAGGGAGAAAAGAGATACAAGACCAAGGCAAAGACTAAGCCCAAGCCCGTCATAAAGCTTAAGAAACTCCGAATCAAGGCAAAGCTATGCTCTTCTTCTCGCATGGTATTGTACTTAGCCACTTGTTTGGCGACCGCAACGGGGATACCCGCTGTCGAAATCAGCAAGAACCAGGCGTAAATGTTATACCCCATGGTAAAGAGTCCGTTTGCCTTGGCAGCATAGGTCCCCATCCAGATATACCAGGGAATAATGTAGATAGCACCAAGGAGGCGACTAATAAAGTTACTAGCTGTTAGCCAAGCAGTTCCTCGCAACATCTGGGCTTGCTGGTGATTGTTTTCGTTAGACATAGCTTCCTCATTCAATTTTGATAACTAGGAAAAGTTCCTTATCTTCCATTATAAACTTTTCCTTGTTACTTGTAAAATTCGGGCTTGAAGTTTATAATAGAAAGTATGATTAAGATTGAAACCGTATTAGATATTTTAAAGAAAGATGGCCTTTTTCGCGAGATTATTGACCAAGGACATTACCACTACAACTACAGTGAAGTTGTTTTTGATAGCATCAGTTATGACAGCCGAAAAGTAAAAGAAGGGACTCTTTTTTTTGCAAAAGGTGCTGCCTTTAAAAAAGAATACCTCCTATCCGCTATAACGCAAGGATTAGCTTGGTATGTCGCAGAAAAGGACTACGAAGTCGGTATCCCCGTCATCATTGTGAACGATATCAAGAAAACCATGAGTTTGATTGCTATGGAATTTTACGGTAATCCACAAGAGAAACTCAAAATTCTCGCTTTCACAGGGACCAAAGGAAAGACAACAGCAGCTTACTTTGCTTACCACATCCTATCTCAACGCTACCCAACAGCTCTCTTGTCAACTATGAACACAACTCTGGATGGCGAGACCTTCTTTAAATCTTCCTTCTCAACGCCTGAAAATATCGATCTTTTCGACATGATGGCTCAGGCTGTTAAGAATGGTCGAACCCATCTTGTAATGGAAGTTTCTAGCCAAGCCTATCTTGTTCATCGAGTCTATGGCCTGACCTTTGATGTAGGTGTCTTTCTTAACATCACACCTGATCACATCGGACCAATTGAGCATCCGACTTTTGAAGACTACTTCTACCACAAACGTCTCTTGATGAAAAATAGCCGAGCAGTTGTCATTAACAGCGACATGGACCACTTTTCTGTACTGAAAGAACAAGTTGAACATCAAGACCATGATTTCTATGGTAGTAAGTCAGACAACCAAATCGAGAACTCCAAAGCCTTTAGCTTTTCAGCCACTGGTAAACTTGCTGGAGATTATGATATCCAGTTGATTGGACACTTCAACCAAGAAAATGCCGTTGCTGCAGGACTTGCCTGCCTCCGTCTTGGAGCTAGTCTTGAGGACATCAAAAAAGGAATCGCTGCAACCCGCGTTCCTGGTCGTATGGAAGTCCTCACTCAGAAAAATGGAGCCAAGGTCTTCATCGACTATGCCCACAATGGTGATAGTCTGAAAAAACTGATTTCTGTTGTTGAAACTCATCAAACTGGAAAGATTGCTCTGGTTCTCGGTTCGACTGGAAACAAGGGTGAAAGTCGTCGCAAAGACTTTGGTCTCCTCCTCAATCAACATCCTGAGATTCAAGTCTTTCTCACAGCGGATGACCCCAACTATGAAGATCCAATGGCCATTGCTGAAGAAATCAGCAGCTATATCAGTCATCCTGTTGAAAAGATTGCCGATCGTGAAGAAGCCATCAAGGCGGCCATGGCCATCACAAATCAAGAACTCGATGCCGTAATTATTGCAGGTAAGGGAGCCGATTGCTACCAGATCGTCCACGGAAAGAAAGAAGACTATCCTGGAGACGCAGCTATCGCAGAACGTTATCTATAAAAAAATCAAGGGAAACATTCCCTTGATTTTTTTAGTCTTCTTTTTTAAATGAATTTTTAAGACCTTCAACGGCACCTTCTACAGCACCTTTAGCATCTTCAACAACTTCTTTTGCTTTGGCAACTGTTTTTTCTACAGCACCTTCTGCTTCTGTCTTGCTATCACCAGTAACTTTCCCAAATCCTTCTTTGATAGCACCAGTTGCTTGATCCAATTTATTTTCAAGTGACATAGTTCTGTCTCCTTTGCTTTTAATACGATAAACGTTATCGCTTACATTCAGTTTATGCTTATTCTTTAGTAAAGTCAAACAATCTGCTCAAAAGCAAGCAATTAAGGTAAATAGAAAATCAACCGTTCCTTGTCGAAATCAACAGCCAACTCATACTTCCCTTCTTCGTTTTGCACAATATAGCCTAGAACGACCAAACTATCCACAAAGATATCACGGCGTTTCTGCATCAGCTGGTCTTTTTTGAGAAACTTCAGTAAAAAGGTCGTCATATACTTGAGGGCGTACTCAGGGTTAACATCTCCTAAAATATCATAGAGTTTCTGCTGTTTTTCTGTCAAAGGATATTGATTCTTGACCTTGTAGAAATAGTTGGACAAGGTCATCTTTTCTCTTGCAAAGTCCGTACGTTCGACTAAAATGGCCGCATTGGTTTGATTGCACAATTCTTTCTCAAAACTCTGCTCTAACAAAGCATGATAAACTAGACTATCCTCTCTGACAAAAATTTCTTGGTCAAGGACCAGACTGTCTATTGATTCTAGAAAAGGGAGATTAAGGGAATAACGTTTGTTTTCCCTTAGAATCAAACCTGCCTTAATATACTCTTCCATGAGCTTATCAACTGCTACATCTGGAAACTGGGCCTTGATTTCTCGAAGGATCACATCGTCATGCTGGTCCAGATAGTCCACCAAATCTATAAAAAATGGCTGTCGAGTCAAACGGGAGGGATTAAAAATCTGAATCATGAAGATTCCTTTCTTTACATTCTAAAAGGGGAGATGCTGCTAGTTGACTAGGATTGGTCCCTGGCTGATTCAAAGGTACAGGAAGTTCGAGTTTCCTGTAATATTCTCTCCAAAAATCACTAATCTCCTGCTCCCCATCCCCAAATTTCATGGAAATAGTTTCAAAAATCGGTAGGATTTCAGCGATGTACTGGGAGCAGTAAAAGCCAGAACCATCTGGATAAAAAGAGGCATTATAGGGTGCACCCAAATGTTTGCTAGCTCTCTCCTTTACCAAGTCAGCTTCCAGCTCTGGATAGACATAAAGATCGTAGAGATGAGTTGGTTCAAAAAATTCAGCCGGTTCTTGACAAATGACACCAGCTTGCCCACTAGCATGGTAGATGAAACCGTCCAAAAAGATGGCTACATGACTATAGTTCCCCGTAGAAGCCTGGATAGCCTGCCCCATATCTGAAAGATCCTTCACAAAGATCAAATCACCATTTTCTAACATCTTTCTCTCCTAGAAAAAAAGGAGCCGAAACCCCTTTAGCTATATGGAAAACACTGTTTTCTCGTGTCAATCCCCAGTCAAATAATTACCATTTAAATAATCATTAACTATATTATAAGAATCACTCTAGCTGAAAATAATAAAGTAGCACCAAACTTCCAAAAGACAGAGCTAAGTAGAGGATTCCTATTTGCAATCCATACAAATGCCAAAAACTACCACTAACCAAAATAAAAATCGATGTCTCAGCAACGAGGCGATGCCATTTTTTAAAAGCATGTGGAGATTTTGGTGCCATATATCGCGCCCAAAAAAAGATTAATAGAACTGCTAGAAGAAAAAATAGGAATTTTTCCAGCCAAGAAATTTGTATCACAGACACGGAGAAAAGACCAAGGATTGCTACAACCTCAACCAAAAATCGCAGTCCTTCAATCAATCTCATCATGCTATCACCTTCTATAAATAGTCAAATTAACAGTTCCAAATATTCCTTAAGAATTACCCATTAAAGCTTTCAGTCAACTGAGGCACCACTTGTTTCTTACGTGAAACAGCACCTGGAAGGAAAGCGTGATTGTTTTCAAGTTTGAAGTTGAAAGCTGCTTCCACCTTGTCCATGTTTGATCCAAGAGCAAGGATTTCTGAGTTTGAGTTGACGATGTCTGTAATCATCAAAACAAAGTCAGAGTAGCCGTTTGCCGCATTAGCCGCTTGCATTGCTGCTTCGATTTCTGCTTGGCGTTCCAAGACTTCAGCAATATCAACTGTATTGACTTGGGCAACACGAACCTTATTTCCATTGAGTTCAAAGGTCTTAGCATCGATGTCAATCAATTCTTCAGCAGATTTGCTTGCCAAGTTAGTACCAGCCTTGAGCATAGCAAGACCGTACTCTTCCAAGTTGACACCAGCCAATTCAGCCAATTCAGGAGCAATGACTTTGTCAGATGGGTGAGTTGTTGGTGATTTCAAAAGAAGAGTATCTGAAATCAAACCTGAAAGCATCAAACCTGCGATTTCTTTAGGAACTGCTATACCATGTTCTTTGAACATGCGGTAAACGATAGAAGAAGCCGATCCAACTGGTTCCAAGCGCATGTAAAGTGGGCTTGCAGTTTCAAAATTAGCCACACGGTGGTGATCCACAACTCCGTAAACTTCTACTTCAGCGATATCTGACACTGACTGTTGGAATTCATTGTGGTCAGTCAAGATGACTTGTTCTGCACCTTCTGCTTTAGCTGATGTGATGACGCGTGGTGCTTCTACACCAAAATAGTTCAAAACAAAGGCTGTTTCTTCATTTGGAGTTCCAAGTGCTACTGCTTCTGTGTCCAATCCATAAGCCTCTTTTGCAAGATAAGCAAAGGCTACAGATGACCCGATGGCATCTGAGTCTGGATTTTGGTGACCAAATACTAGAATCTTAGACATGATAATACCTCTTTAAATTTATTCATCTTATTGTAGCACTTTTTTCCTCTTTTGACAAAAGTAAGAGAAGCCAAAAGACTCCTCCTTAGACATCAATATGGTTGACTAGATTTTTCTCTTGATTTTCGGATAAAAATCGTTCTTTCTGCGGGCGTTTCTTTCGTTTGAGGAGAGCCTCTGCAGACATGGCTTCTTCCTTACTGGCAAAACCCTCTACATAGATGAGTTTGACTGGCAAGCGAGCTCGGGTATACTTGGCTCCCTTACCACTATTATGAACGGCAAGGCGCCTCTTCACATCTGTTGTATAGCCCGTATAGTAAGAACCGTCGCGACACTCCACCACATACATATAGGCCTTATGATCCATAGTAAATCTCTTGAATTTCTGGTGTGTAGGAACCATCATCATTGTGAACGATGAGTGGTGGCAAGACCTTAAAGCCACTGGTCGATCCATCCTTGATAGCTTCGATTAAGAGCATATTGGCCTCCTTCTCACGTTTAGGATAGACAAATTGCAGGCGCTTGGGTGCCAAATTGTGGCGTTTGAGCATATCTAGGATATCCAAGAGCCGATCAGGACGATGGACCATAGCCAAACGGCCATTAGACTTGAGAATACTCTGAGCACTTCGACAGATTTCTTCTAAGTTAGTTGTAATTTCGTGTCTGGCCAAAAGGTAGTGTTCACTCTCGTTGAGATTGGAATGCGGATCCACCTTAAAATAAGGCGGATTACACAAAATCATATCCACCTTACTTCCCTGAATGTGGGCAGGCATATTTTTCAAATCATCACAGATGACCTGCATCTGCTCTTCCAAGCCATTCAACTGAACCGAACGCTCTGCCATATCCGCCAAGCGCTCCTGAATTTCTACAGAGAGAATTTTTGCCTTGGTACGACTACTTGCAAAAAGTCCCACTGCACCATTTCCAGCACAAAAGTCCACAATTAAACCCCGTTTAGGGAAGCGAGGAAAGCGTGACAAGAGAACACTATCCACCGAATAGCTAAACACCTCTCTATTTTGAATGATCTTGATATCTGTCGAAAAGAGCTGATTGATTCGCTCTCCTGGTTTTAACAACTGTTCTTCTTTCATACTTTTATTATAACAAATTATGTTAATATTACAAATGATTTGGATAATCGTATTTATGGTTTCTTCTTTAAATGCTCAAGTGCTTCACGCGTCCAAACAGGCATCATTCGTCCAAGTGGTGCAAAACCGTGCTTGATCCGATCATTTGAAAAACGTCTCCGTCTTGGTAATTGATGTTTTTCTTCCTCCAAAGTACGGATGGAAAGACTAGCCTTCCCAGTGTATTCGTCAAAATCCACCACCTGGACTTGGACTTCATCGCCAATTTTTAAAATGTCATAAATATTTTCAATAAATCCCGTCCGAATCTCAGAGATGTGAATCAGCCCTGTCACCCCTGTCTCTAACTCAACAAAAGCACCATAGGGCTGAATTCCTGTAATACGCCCAGTTAGCTTATCACCAATTTTCATTCTAGTCCTCAATTTCAATCGTTTCAATTACTACATCTTCAACTGGTTTGTCCATTGCACCAGTCTCAACAGCTGCAATGGCATCCAAGACCGCAAACGATTCTGCGTCCACCAATTGCCCAAAAACAGTATGGCGACGGTCAAGGTGAGGAGTTCCACCTTGTTCTGCATAAATCTCAGCGATTGGTTCAGGCCAGCCACCACGCGCAATCTCTTTTTTAGAGTACGGCAAATGTTGGTTTTGAACGATAAAGAACTGGCTGCCATTGGTATTTGGACCCGCATTGGCCATAGAAAGGGCACCACGGATATTGTAGAGTTCTTCTGAAAATTCATCTTCAAAAGAGTCGCCGTAGATTGACTCACCACCCATACCAGTACCAGTTGGATCTCCACCTTGGATCATAAAGTCCTTAATAATACGGTGGAAAATCACACCATCATAGTAACCGTCTTTTGACAGAGCAACAAAGTTGGCTACTGTTTTGGGAGCATGTTCAGGGAAGAGCTTGATACGCAAGTCTCCGTGATTTGTTTTAATGGTCGCAAGCGGACCTTCTACTGCTTCAATGTCTACTTGTGGGAAATGCAATTCTTTTTCTACCATACCAAATCCTTCTAAGGCATCAAAAATGCCATCTTCTTCTACTGTTTTTGTAATATAATCTGCTTTTTCTTTGATTTTATCATGGGAAACACCCATAGCAATACTGATTCCAGCATAATCAAAGAGTTCCAAGTCATTGAGACCATCCCCAAAGACCATAACATTCTCTGGTTTCAAGCCTAGATGTTCTACAACCTTGGCAACACCAGTGGCTTTTGAACCTGAAATCGGCACGATATCTGATGAATGTTCATGCCAACGCACCATGCGAAGTTTACCAGAGAGACTATCTGGTAACCGCAAGTCATCCCCTTTTTCCTCAAAGGTCCACATCTGGTAAATGTCCGCTTTTTCATGGAAGTTAGGATCCACATTCAAGTTTGGATAAATCGGGTCAATAGCCTCACTGATCAGTTCTGTTCGCGTGGAGAGTTTAGCAGAATGACTTCCAACTAAACCATACTCAATTCCCTCTTCCTTCGTCCAAGAGACATACTCCTCAACATCTGACTTGTCAATCTGATGTTGATAAATGACCTGACCTTTTTTATCTTCTATATAGGCCCCATTTAGGGTTACAAAAAAGTCAGGTTTGAGCTCTCGAATCTCTGGAACGACACCGAAAATACCACGACCAGAGGCAATTCCTGTTAAAATTCCTTTTTCACGTAACTGTTTAAAGACAGTGGGAATTGTAGCTGGAATAAAACCTGTCTTTGACGTACGCAAGGTATCATCAATATCAAAAAAGACGATTTTAATCCTCTTTGCCTTGTATTTTAATTTCGCATCCATCTCTCTACCTCTTTTCCATCACTCTTTCCATTATACCATAAAGCTGATGAAATTCCCTTTATGAAAAAAGATGAAAATCCTATCAAAAAGAGAGCCAGAAAAACTAGCCCTCTCTTTTCATCCTAGAACATCTCTAGAGCAATCATGGTAATCATCGTTGCATCATAGTAGTTGTCCGAAGGTAAATCTTGTGTGAAAATGTATTTATTTTGCTGAAGAAGTTTCAGATAGCCTTCTCCCTTGTCAGACGCGTAGGTAATCGGTGCCAAGAAACTACCTGCCTGGTATTGATTGAGGGCCGTTCCATTCAAGTCATAGCCAGCATAAATGCGTTGCTCTTTCATAAAGAAATCCATCATCTTTTGAACGAGTTTTTGGCTTCTTTCATCCTGGCTCTGTGACAAGTGATAAGGCAAACGGCAAGCGTTATAAGAGTACGCCCCATCGTATTGAGATTCGATAGTGTTGGCATCAACAAGACGTGCCCCTGACTTCTCAGCCCAGATAAAGTCTGGCAAGAGACCCGTATCAGAATGAGAACTGATTTGCTCCAATTGCCCAAGCATCTTATCCTTAACATCTAACCACTGTTTGTTTCCAGTCAGGTCATAGAAAGACTGGAAATAGTGAGGAAGAGTATCAGATGTCCGCATCAAGTAATAATAATCAGAATCCTTGTTTGCCCAGTTTCCTACTGTTAAAACACCTGTCTCTTCATTGTAGTTGTACTTAAGGATATCATCCAAGATTTTTTTAGCTTGCTCTTGGTATTCCTGCGCCTTATCTGGCCACTGTTTGGCAGCTTCAATTAAAGAATAAGCGATATAGAGATCTCCATCAGTTGCATTTTGTTTCTCGACCGTTTCGCTATCATTTTTGATCACTTGCTTCCAAGACATCAACTGCGTTCCCTCAATACGATGATTTTGATAATAGCGATAAAGACTCTCATAATCTGCTTGACTTGCTTGCCCTTTTTGGGCTGCTAAAACCGTTATGAGCATGCCGTAACTTTGGGCTTCAGATAGAACTGTTGTTCCCTCCGAATCACTCGTCGTACGAACATAAGACTGATTGCCTTTTGTAACAAGGAACTGTTGGCTCCATTGGCTGTAAATTCGATTACGCATCTCGATTTTAGTCCTTCCTCTTGCCAAAAACAAGGCTAAACAAAAGATAGAAAGAATGAGCACAAACCAGACATATTTTAATTTATTCGTTTTCATAGAACCTCCTATCCTGCAAATCGCTTGGTTTTAACCCACTTGGTTTCTTTTCGTCGGAGTACTTTATCCAGCACGATTGAAGAAATGGAATCAACGGATACAACGATAAACATCTGTGCATAAGAGAAATAGGCTGCCAGGGCTAACCAGATTTGTTTAGTTGTTGCTTGTCCAAATTGACTTGCCAATGCTGTCATAATTTGCATCAAATAGAGACCAATCATGAGAATCCAGTTAAAGAGCATGAGCTGAGCGATGTAGATATTGTCCGCATCAAAAGCAAATGGAACCCTGACATCTGGGAAGAAAAGATTAAGACAGATCGCTAGCACATTCGCTAGGAAAATCAAATCCGAAAGAACAATAGCAAAGTTAAACCAAAAGAAAACACAAGAATAGTTAAAGACTTCTAGTTTAACGCGCCAGTTTGCTCTGCCAAATAAATGCTTAAAGTTCGAGAGAACAACTTCATAATTTCCTTTCGCCCAACGTTTCCGCTGCATATAGTAACTCTTTAAGGTCTCAGGTTCTTGTTGGAAAGCCTCTGAATTATAGGCAAGGGCAATCAATTTACCACTCTGCATGATTTTGAAGGAAATATCGGTATCCTCAGTTAAGGCACCATTTTTCCAACCACCGATACTCTTTACAAAGTCGGTTTGAATGATAAAGTTGGTTCCTGGGATACGCCCAATTTTAAAGAGATGCCACATCCCAACGTGGTGCACGCGCTGAGTAACAACGATCTCTTGGTTGATACAACGAGTCAAGAAATTTTGGTTGGCGTTTCGAGTCTTGTTGCGGCCAAAAGATGCCACATGACGTTCTGGATCCTTCATAACTTCTTTGACAAGGAAATAAAGAGCATTTTTTTCAGGCATGGCATCTGCATCATAAACACAGATGTATTCGCCTGTTGCCATCTCCAAAGCATCGTTTAGAACGCCCGCTTTTCCTCCCGTACCAGTACGGTCGATAATAGTCAGATTTCTTTCTGCATATTCAGGCAGGGCTTGAACAGACAAACATTCTGCATAGGTGTTATCTGAACAGTTATCCGCAAACAAGAGCAATTCCACACGGTCGTGAGGATAGTTCATATCCAAGATAGCTTTTGCCGTTTGGGCAATAACCACATCCTCATTATGAGCAGGTACGACAATGGTAACCTTCGGATAATAAGGCAATGGCGAAGTGTCTACACGAAAATCGCTGTGTTTAAACCAAAAGTGAACAGCTGAAAAGAGAATTACCAAGCCCCATGCTAGAGAAATCCAAATTGTAAGCAAGGTAAAAATCATCAGTATTTGACTAATCATGTTTCACCGCCTTAAAATTCTTATTCACCCGATAGTAAAGAATATTATATGCAATAAATAGTATGGCAAAACAAATTCCAAAAAAGAAACTCACTCCCAAAGCAATTCTGAAAAATAGGTCTGTTAGAGTCATTTCCCCTCCTAATATTCTACAATTATATCCGTCTCTAATTGACGTTTCAAATAGCTCACTAAATCAGAGTAATTTTGATACTTACTTTTATTTTGCGAGTCAATCACTAAGTAACCTAATTGAAATTGAATCTCTTGCATTCCATTTTTTCCATGGAAATGCAAAGCCTCTAGATCCTTCACTATATTATTCAAACAAAATTCCTGTAAAGAAATCTGACTATCATGAGATAATATAATAAAATTCCCCTCCGAAAGATAGTAAAGTTTATCATTGTAACTTAGTTTTTGAGCAATTATTTCTTGAATACGAACTAACATGCGATTATATTCTCTCGGATTTATCTGAAAAAATAGGTCCTCATGCGACCAATGAATTAGTACTGACTGTAGCACAAATTCACTTTGTTTATTTACCATAGAATGATAATCTGATTTGGCATCATCTTCTTGATCCTGAACCTTTGAAGCCATTTTTAATAAATAATGTCGAACCTTCATTAGAATACCAAGCAATGTTGGAAAACTGATTAATAAAAGCAGAACTGAAGAATTAGGGATGAAAACTACACCTGATATTAAAACAATGACTCCCAATCCAAAAGATAAGATAAGTGTCCAAGCAAGGAGTAAGTCAGATAAAACTAAAACCGAAAATAAGGCTAAGGCAAAAAACAATAGTTGCTCTAAAATAATAGTTCGAGCATAGAAAAAGCAAATTACCAACAAAAGAAGCTCACATCCAAGCAAAGTCAGAAACCAGTTTCTAAATCTATACCAATTTTTCATTGTGTCCTAGCTCCTTCTTGAAACTCTGATGCAGATTCAGCAAAACCAAAATAATGTTTAATAGTCTGTACAATTCTTTCTGATGCATTTCCATCTCCATAAGGATTTGGTGCCTGAGACATTTGTCTATAGACAGTTTCATCTGTTAAGAGTTCGGTCATCGCTTCTTTCACACAGACTGGATCTGTACCAACTAGCTTCAAAGTACCCGCACGTACTCCTTCTGGACGTTCCGTCGTGTCACGAAGGACAAGGACAGGTTTTCCGAGAGAAGGCGCCTCTTCTTGAACTCCGCCAGAGTCAGTCATGATGAAATAGCTTCTTGAAGCCAAATTATGAAAATCAAGTACATCTAAAGGCTCAATCAAGTGAATACGATCGTGACCAGCTAAGATATCGTTTGCTGCTTCTTGCACAGCAGGGCTAAGGTGAACAGGATAAACAACTTCAATTTCCTGATGAAGATCAACCATCTCACGTAAAGCTGCAAAGACATTTCTCATTGGTTGACCTTGATTCTCACGACGGTGCATGGTTACCAATACAAGTTTCTTATCTGGGTCCAATTGATCCAGAACTTTATGATAGTAATCCGATTGAACGGTTAGTTTCAAGGCATCAATGGCTGTATTTCCCGTAATGACAATAGCAGACTCAGGGTGATTTTCCTTGAGGAGATTTTCTTTACTCTCACTAGTTGGAGCAAAATAGAGATCCGCAAGACTATCTGTCATCTGACGATTCATCTCTTCTGGGAAAGGAGAATATTTATCAAAGGTCCTTAGACCAGCTTCAACGTGGCCGATACGCACCTGATTATAGAAAGCAACTAAGCTTGCTGCAAAAGTTGTCGTTGTATCTCCATGAACAAGAATTATATCTGGAAGTTCTTGCTTAACAACTGGATCAAACTTTTCTAAAATTTTTCCAGTAATATCTAAAAGGGATTGATTTTTCCCCATAATATCCAGGTCATAATGTGGCTCGATGCTAAACGTTTCAAGAACTTGGTCCAGCATTTGACGATGCTGAGCTGTCACAACTGTGATCGTCTCAATACTGTCACTATGTTTTTGCAATTCCAACACTAAAGGGGCCATTTTAATAGCTTCCGGTCGTGTCCCAAAAACAACCATCACTTTCAGTTTTTTCATTATAGTATCCTTTTGTTACAATAATATTTGATACATGATATTAATCACTATATCCAATTATTTCTCAAATCAATTAATTTGAGCATCATAATTATATTACCGCCTATTAATCTAAATGTCAATTTATTATTAAAGTATACTATTGCATTTAATTGATTTTTAACAATTTGTAACCTTTTTGTAACAATGTTATTTACAACCTTCAAAAAGCCTTATTTTAGGAAATTTTAAGACTTTTCAAAGAATCCGTATTTTAAAAAAACTAAACCTTATATGTTTTTTTCGATATTTATTTTTATCTTGATATTTCAAACAATTATATTTTATCACTTTGAGGAATAAATTAAACAATTTCAAACAAATAAATCCCTTTTTCGAATGAAAAAGGGACTGTGATTGTTTACTATATTTAAAATCTAAATCTTATAAAATCTGTCTTAAAACAAATTTTTCGACAGATACAAGATCAATTCTCCGATATCTTCACAAACCGCATTCATGGCCGGTTGATGGTTCTGATACCAAACACCCGTCCCATCTGGAATATAGCCTCGTTTGATGTACAATCTCTGGGCAGGTCCATACCCTGAATGGAGCCCAACACCAAGGGTCACCTTATCCGATATGAGCCTAACTCGTTTTTCTGCTTCTTCCAGCAAGAGATTTCCAATACCTTGATTTTGAAAGGGCTCAAAAACATTGAAATCTGAAAGTTCTGGAGCCATTCCAGCAAAGGGACCCTGCTTAGCATCGGGTAAAATCGTAATGTAACCCGCTACAGCACCCTCAACCTCTGCAACTAAGACTTCTCTCTCCCCACTTTCTTGTTCAAGAAAATATCTATCCAAAATTTCTTCTCTACCCGGCCAACCTTGGCTGATAAATCCTCGAGATAGATCTTGTATGTCAGATTCTTGCATTTTTCTAATTGAACATGTCGTCTTCATAAGCTGCTCCTTTATAGCTTTCTCCTACCATTATAGCACGATAATAAAGATTAAAAGAAAAACCTAGTAAGACAAAAGAATCTTACTAGGTCAACAGGGAATCCTTTCTAACAAAATCCTATAAAAATCTGAAAAAGAGGTCCACTGGACCTCAACTCGCTCTCTCATTTCAAAGCTCATGAAAAAAAAACCCGTAAGGGTCTGAAAAAGAGGTCCCCCGGACCTCTTTTTTAATCTTCGTTTACGAAAGGCATCAAAGCCATTACGCGAGCGCGTTTGATAGCTGTTGTTACTTTACGTTGGTTTTTAGCTGAAGTTCCTGTTACACGACGAGGAAGGATTTTCCCACGTTCTGAAACGAAACGGCTAAGAAGCTCAGTATCTTTGTAATCAACATATTCAATTTTGTTTGCTGCGATGTAATCAACTTTTTTACGGCGTTTGAATCCGCCACGACGTTGTTGAGCCATGTTTTTTCTCCTTTATAGTATTAATTGTCCATTAGAATGGTAAATCATCATCTGAAATGTCCAATGGATTGGTTGCTCCAAAGGGATTTTCAGAACGTGAAAAGTCTGGTACTGGATTTGCAGGTGCTGATTGACCAGCAGTTGGTGCAGAATAAGCTCCACCTGTATGTCCTTCACGCACTCCGCGGCTTTCCAACATTTGGAAATTCTCAGCCACGACTTCTGTTACGTAGACACGTTGTCCTTGCTGGTTATCGTAACTACGAGTCTGGATACGGCCTGTGATCCCGATAAGAGAGCCTTTCTTAGCCCAGTTAGCAAGATTTTCAGCCTGTTGGCGCCACATAACGACATTGATGAAATCAGCCTCACGTTCGCCATTTTGACTCTTAAATGTACGGTTTACTGCAAGAGTAAAAGTCGCAACTGCTACATTTGATGGGGTATAACGTAACTCAGCGTCACGTGTCATACGCCCTACAAGTACAACATTGTTAATCATAATTTACCTTCTTACGCGTCAAGTTTGACGATCATGTGACGAAGAATGTCAGCGTTGATTTTTGAAAGACGGTCAAACTCTTTAAGAGCTGCGTCGTCGTTTGCTTCAACGTTAACGATGTGGTAAAGTCCTTCACGGAAATCTTGGATTTCGTATGCAAGACGACGTTTTTCCCATGATTTTGATTCAACAACAGTTGCACCGTTGTCAGTCAAGATAGAGTCAAAACGTGCTACCAAAGCGTTTTTCGCTTCTTCTTCAATGTTTGGACGAATGATATAAAGAATTTCGTATTTAGCCATTGATATGTTCCTCCTTTTGGTCTAATGACCCCTAGTCTTTGCAAGGGGTAAGTGAGGTTTGCTCACAATAAACTATTATACTAGAAAAACTGATAGATAGCAAGATAAAAGTGAAAAAAGAAGATGAAATCATCTTCTTTTTACTAGTTTATGGTTTGATACGGTGCAACATACGTGGGAATGGAATGGCTTCACGGATATGCTTAGTACCAGCTACAAAGGTTACCATACGCTCGATACCGATACCGAAGCCACCATGTGGAACTGTTCCATACTTACGAAGATCCAGGTAGAATTCATATTCTGTCGTATCCATACCAAGATCATTCATCTTAGCAACAAGAGCATCGTAGTCTTCCTCACGCATAGAACCACCGATGATTTCTCCGTAACCTTCTGGTGCAAGCAAGTCTGCACAAAGCACGCGCTCTGGATTTCCAGGAACTGGTTTCATGTAGAAGGCCTTGATAGCTGCTGGGTAGTTCATGACAAATGTTGGCACACCAAAGTGGTTTGAAATCCATGTTTCGTGTGGTGAACCAAAGTCATCGCCATGTTCCAAATGCTCGTAGTCAGCATCTTCATCGTTTTCATGCTCTTGCAAGAGGTCAATGGCTTGATCGTAAGTGATGCGTTTGAATGGCTCTGCAATGTAGCGTTTCAAGAGCTCTGTATCACGTTCCAAGGTTTCCAAGGCTTGAGGCGCACGATCCAAAACGCCTTGAAGAAGAGCTTTCACATAAGCTTCTTGCAAGTCAAGTGACTCATCGTGTGTCAAGTAAGAGTACTCTGCGTCCATCATCCAGAACTCAGTCAAGTGACGGCGCGTTTTTGATTTTTCAGCACGGAATACTGGACCAAAGTCAAATACACGACCAAGAGCCATAGCCCCTGCTTCTAGGTAAAGCTGACCAGATTGACTCAAGTAGGCTGGCGTTCCGAAGTAATCTGTTTCAAAGAGTTCTGTTGAATCTTCAGCCGCGTTTCCTGAAAGGATTGGGCTATCAAACTTCATGAAGCCGTTCTTGTCGAAAAACTCATAAGTTGCATAGATGATAGCGTTACGGATTTGCATCACTGCTACTTGCTTACGAGAGCGGAGCCACAAGTGACGGTTGTCCATCAAGAAGTCTGTTCCGTGTTCTTTTGGTGTGATTGGGTAGTCTTGAGATTCACCGATCACTTCGATGTCTGTAATATCCAACTCATAGCCAAACTTAGAACGTTCGTCTTCTTTGACAATTCCTGTCACATAAACAGAAGTTTCTTGGCTTAGGCGTTTAATCGTATCAAACTTCTCTAGCCCCACTTCCTCACCGAACTTTTCAATAAAGTTTGGTTTAAAGGCTACACCTTGGAAGAAGGCTGTTCCATCACGCAATTGCAAGAAGGCAATTTTCCCTTTTCCTGATTTGTTGGCAACCCAGGCTCCGATGGTCACTTCTTGACCAACGTAGTCTTTTACATCAATAATTGTTACACGTTTTGTCATAATCTATCTTCCTTTTTTCGTTTAACTTGTCCGAAGACATCATTACCCACTATTTTACCATAAATAGACTGTGATAGCTAGGTTCTACTAGATAAAAATCGCGAGATTTTCGTTACAAAAAATCTTCGCTAAAAAGGCGAAGATTCTAAGTTTTATTTTTCCATAAACTGGTGCAAACGACGAATAGCTTCTTTTAATGTGTCCAAGTCTGTGGCATAGCTGAGACGAACATTTTCTGGTGCTCCAAATCCAGCTCCTGTAATCAAGGCAAGGCCGACTTCTTCGAGAATAGCCGTTGTAAACTCTGTCACATCGGTATAACCCTTCATCTCCATCGCTTTTTTGACATTTGGGAAAAGATAGAAGGCTCCTTGGGGCTTGACAACTTCAAATCCTGGTACTTGGCACAAGAGAGGATAAATGGTATTCAACCGTTCCTCAAATGCTTGACGCATGGTTTCAACAGAGTCTTGCGGTCCAGTTAGGGCTTCAATGGTAGCATATTGTGATACAGCAGTCAGGTTGGAGGTCGTTTGTCCTGTTAGTTTGCTCATGGCAGCAATAATTTCAGGATTTCCCACAGCATAACCTACCCGCCAACCAGTCATGGCATAGGCCTTAGATACACCGTTAATCACGATGGTTTGCTTGCGAATGGCTTCTGACAGACTAGAAATTGGAACAAATTCGTTCCCGTTATAAACCAAACGACCATAAATATCATCTGCTAAGATAAGGACATCATGCGCAACAGCCCAATTTCCGATAGCCAAGAGTTCCTCACGAGAGTAAATCATACCGGTCGGATTCGATGGTGAATTGAGAACTAAGATCTTGGTCTTATCTGTTCGCGCTGCTTCTAGCTGCTCTACTGTTACTTTAAAGTGATTGTCTTCCTTTGCCTGGACAAAGACTGGCACTCCTTCTGCCATTTTGACCTGGTCTCCATAGCTGACCCAGTATGGTGTAGGAATAATGACCTCATCACCTGGATTGACCACAGCCATAAAGAAGGTGTAGAGAGAGAACTTAGCACCAGTGGCAAAGGTAACCTCGTTAGCCGCTACGGAATACCCATAGTAGCGTTCAAAATAGGTATTAACCGCCGCTTTTAACTCTGGTAGGCCTGAAGCAACTGTATAGAAGGAAGCACGTCCATCTCGAATCGCTCCTACCGCTGCCTCCTGAATGTTTTCAGGAGTATGAAAATCAGGCTGTCCCAAGGTTAAGAAAAGAACATCTTTTCCCTGAGCTTTTAATGCTTTGGCTCTTGCATCACTGGCTAGAGTGACGCTTTCTTCCATTTCTAGTACACGTTTGGATAGTTTCATATGCCCTCCTTATTGGATCACTGCTCCTGTTTCAAAGTCAACCAGATAGTACTGGTTTCCTGACTTAACTTCCCAAATCGGCTTATCCTGATAACGACCAAAAGTAATCTTGTCAATGTCGCTAGCTCCTTTTTCCCTCGAAATCGTCACTGCCTTGTCTTGAGAAATCCCCTTATCAAGCTGATAAACATAAATCTTGTGGTCATTCTTTTCAATCAGTACGGCAATGGCCTCTTGCTTTTTATTATGTCCCAGAACACTGTAATAGCCCTCTAGACCATTGTAGAAATCAACCTGATCTGCCTTTTCCAATTCTGCATACTGCTTGGCCAGTTTTTCTCCCTCAAGTCTAGCATCTTGATAGGGTTTCATGCTGAGTGATATCAGATAAAGGAATGAAGTCGTCATGACTAGTACTACCAGAGCAATGCCGATTCCATATTGTATAAGTAGCTTGTTTTTTGCTTTTTTCTGTCTTAGTTTCACTCGTCTATTTTACCATCTCTCCTTCTTTATTACAAGTGAAGACGGGAACATTCTAAGATTCTTTTCCTATAAAATGTAAGTTCTTGTTTTTCTCTCTCATTATTGATAAAATAGCCTTATGAAACAATATTTGAAAGAGAAAATTTCCGATAATCAATTAGACTTAAAAACAGCTATCGTCCTCAATAAAGCCATACGAACTTTTAAACCTTATGAAGCCAAAGCTGCTAAAGAACACGGGCTAACACCCACCCAATTTTCAGTTTTGGAAACCCTCTATAGCAAGGGGGAACTACGCATTCAGGATTTGATTGAAAAAATGTTAGCCACTTCTGGAAACATGACTGTCGTCATTCGAAATATGGTTCGAGATGGGTGGATTTCTAGAACTTGCGACCCCAAGGATCGTCGATCCTTTTTCCTGAAATTAACACCTGCAGGACGCAGAAAAATCGAAGAGGTTCTTCCTGACCATATCGATTCTATCGTAGAAGCACTCAGCATCTTGGAAGATGGCGAAAAGGAAGACTTAATCCGCATTTTAAAAAAATTTAAAAATTTGTGAGCAAAATTATTGCTAATTAGTATTATTTGTTGTAACATAGATGGTAACAAAAGAGTTCGCTCTTTGAATTTTAAACTAAAGGAGACACATCATGTCTAAAAAAGTATTATTTATCGTCGGTTCACTACGCCAAGGTTCTTTCAACCACCAAATGGCCCTCGAAGCTGAAAAAGCACTTGCTGGAAAAGCGGAAGTTAGCTATCTTGATTACTCAGCTGTTCCTCTCTTCAGCCAAGATTTGGAAGTTCCAACTCATCCAGCTGTAGCTGCTGCTCGTGAAGCAGTCCTTGCTGCGGATGCGATCTGGATCTTCTCTCCAGTCTACAACTTCTCTATCCCTGGAACAGTGAAAAACTTGCTTGACTGGCTCTCTCGTGCCCTTGACTTGTCTGATACACGTGGCGCTTCTGCCCTCCAAGACAAGTTTATTACTGTCTCTTCTGTAGCCAATGCCGGTCACGATCAACTCTTTGCTATTTATAAAGACCTCTTGCCATTTATCCGTACACAAGTCGTTGGTGACTTTACAGCTGCTCGTGTCAATGACTCTGCTTGGGCAGATGGAAAATTGGTGTTAGAAGAAGCAACTGCTTCATCACTTGCAAAACAAGCGGACGACCTTCTTGCAGCCATCAACTAATCCAGCAAAAACCAGCTCGAATGAGCTGGTTTTATGCTTGTTTCACAAAGACGAGTTCTAAATCACTTGATAAATCAGGTCGGTAGTCAAAGCCGGCAAAGCGGAGCTTGCGAGCTTGTTTGACTGTATGGACTTGCCCCTCTATCAAGGCGGTCAAAAAGGCGCCACGGGCTTTTTTTGAAATGGTTGAGTGGATTTTCAGCTGACCTGCCTTGTCCTCCATAAATTTGAAGGTCACCATCTTTTCTCTGATTTCCTTCGAAAATACGGTTTCAAACTCTGATGATAGGAGTGAGAATATCAAGTCCTCGTCCTGAAGTGCCTCATCATAGGCTGATTTCCAATGAGTCTTTAGGGTTTTTCTAGCCACTTTTAACTTCATCAAGAAGTCCAAACGGTGAGGAGCCATAGGCGACAAGGCTGGGACAACACCGTATAAAGCCGAGGTAATCAGGACATGATTTTCAAGATAGGTTTGTTCAGCTTCGGTTAACCCATTTCGTTTGATGTGACGATACATGAGACCATCGAAAAGTTTCAAGGCTGGATAATGTTTAGCCCTGTGATCTTTTAAAGCTTGAATATGGCCGTACTCTTCTTCTGCTTTCTCGACAGATACCTTATAAAAAGTCTCTAATTCACTGGCTGAGTAGTGCGCCAGTGAGTCAAGGACTGCCTGACTTTCTTCCCTCAAGGGGAGCGCTTCGATACAAGGATGGTTTGTGTTCATTTCTTTTGCTGTTGGGATTAAAATTTTCATATTGTTAGTGTAGCATATTTTTCAATCACGACCAAGAATTTCATCTTAAAAACCTCGGTTCATACCGAGGTTTCTTTTACTTGACTTTAAAGCTCTTGAGATAGTTATCCTTTCCAACTTGACCTTCAAAAGATTGACCATTTTCGAGGTAAGGAAGGTCGTCTGACACTGAAGCCTTGACCTTATAAATCTTGCCATCAACTTTGAAGAAGTAAACGGTATCCCCCTTGATGACAGCTGATTTAAGATCTGAAACCACTCCCTTGATGTTTTCTACCGTTTCATTATCCAACTCTAGGTCATTTTTATTGGCATATTTGCTGAGGAGTTCATCTACCGTAGCTGCTACGATGACGTTTTGGTACTCCACGGCATCGACCAATGCATATTCCTTGACCAAGCCTGCATTGTCCTTTAAGCCCATGATATAAAGAGGCTTGTCATTGAGATTAACAAGGATAGGGAAGGTAGCCTTGTAGGCCTTCTCTTGCACTGCTCCTTCTGCGGAAGCACGGGCTGATTCTTCAGTTGCTGATGCTAGATTGTACTTGGTGATTTCACCAGTGCGCATATTTTCAAGGATAAATCCTAGATTACTTTCGTCAGCATTTGCTGAAGTCACCCCTGTGTAGAGATAAATGTCATTTCCGATAGAAAGATAGTTATAGCCCTCTGTCGTTTGGGTGACGTTTTTCTTAGAAATCAAGGCATTCCAGAAACCATCTTTGTACTTGCCATTATAGTTGATTTGCTCGATGGTTTCTTCAGCTGGATAGACACGATCCACCCATTCTGGGACTTCATCCAAGCTGTATTCCTTGGTTTCTCCATTGGTAGCATCCAAGATAATAACAGATGAAGGACGAGGAACTCCTAGACCAAACTGCTTTTGATAAACGGTTGCTACATAGAAAGGATTGCCTTCATCATCCACCTCAAAGGATGGGGTTTTAAAAATCTTAGTCGGATACTTGATTCGAAGATGACGTTTGACGTCACGGTTAAAATACTCGGAGTCCGAATACTTCATCGGTGTTTTCAAATCTACTAATTCCGCATTTCCTGTCACCATATCAACCTTGATGTACTCGCCAATCCCCTTGGCTTGATTGTTGAACCATTTGATGGGATCTGCATACTCCAAGGGTGTGACTCGATAGGGTTTTCCATCAACCGTCAGCTGGGTATAAGTATCTGCTGCTACGTACTGGGAGACCTTATCCGTCAGAGAGCCTAGATAACGGTCACCAATCTTTTCTGCAGTGCTCCGATCTAGAATTGGAACCTTACTGGTATCACTCTTAGGAAAATCTTTAAAATCTTTTTCTGTGATAGACACCACATTAGCATAATTTTTTGCTTGGAAAAAGCTAGAGGTTACTAGGCTTACCAGACCAGCAAGGACAAAGATGATAGCTGCAGTCAGAAACAATCCTCTACTAAGTTTGGTAAAAAGGAATCCTTCTAGATTGAGATCTTTGGCAGCCTTGCCATGACGTAGGTGAACTGTCTTGAGGAGGTTGGTATCCTTGTGGAAACTAAACAAAATTCCCATCACCACCAGATGCCCACAAAGAAAGAAGATGAATTCCCAACTAGTAAGATTAAGTGGCGGCAAAAAGATATACCAAGTCGTTGCGATAAAAACAAGTTCAAAAAGTATGCGTTTCATCTGAGTTCCTCCTAAATAATCCGTCCTTCCAAATGATCCAGTTCATGTTGGCAGATCTGAGCTGGAAAACCTGTTAACGTAATGGTCTGTTCCTCCCACTTACTATCACGATAGGAAACCGTAATCGTTTCATAGCGAGTTGTTGGTCGCACCCCAGTCAAAGACAAACAACCTTCCTCTGTCTCGTAAGGTCCTTTATAGGAAAGGAGAATGGGGTTAAACATGACCATGGGAACCAAGCCAAGATTAAAGATAATGACACGCTTCTGCACACCAATCATATTGGCTGCCAGACCGACACAGGTCTCGCGATTAGCCAGCAGGGTATCCTGCAAATCCTTAGCCAGATAAAGGTCTTCCTGACTTGCAGGTTTCGAGACCTGCGACAAGAATAAGACATCTCGGACAATTTTCTTTTCCATTCTCTTTCACTCCTTGCTACTTTACTTTATTATAGCACAAAAGGGAGCAACTCCTAGTCCTTTCTCTCAAATGCAAAAAAAGCCATCCGAAGATGACTTTCTTTTTAAATCGCGTTCTTATCAAGACCAAGTTTACGTTGAACAAACTTAACGATTTCGACGATAAGTATCATTGAGAAGCTTCCAGCTAGAACAATACCCCATTGAGACAAGTCTAGTTTGGTTACGTGGAAGATACCTTCAAGCGGTTCTACAACGATTGTTGCCATCAAGAGGATGAAGGATACCAAGATAGACCAGTTGAAGGTCTTAGACTTGAATGGTCCGACTGTCAAGATGGATTGGTAAACAGACTTGACGTTGTAGGCATGGAAGAGCTGAATCAAACCAAGTGTTGCAAAGGCCATAGTGAGGGCATCTGCGTGAATAGCATGATTGTCACCCACGTGAACTGGGTAAGCAATCGCAAGGCCATAAACACTCATAACAATAGCTGCTTGGAGTACACCTTGATAAATGATAGAACTCAAAACACCACCTGAGAAGAAGCTTGCCTTGCGTCCACGTGGTTTATGGTTCATGACACCAGGCTCAGCAGGCTCAACACCTAGAGCGATAGCTGGGAAGGTATCTGTTACCAAGTTGATCCACAAGAGATGAACTGGCTGCAAGACGTCCCAACCAAACAAGGTTGATAAGAAGATAGTTAATACTTCAGCAGTATTGGCAGAAAGTAAGTACTGAATAGTCTTTTGAATGTTTGAGAAGACCTTACGTCCTTCTTCAACTGCGACGATAATAGTCGCAAAGTTATCATCTGCAAGAATCATGTCAGAAGCCCCCTTAGAAACCTCTGTACCAGTGATTCCCATACCGATACCGATATCGGCTGTTTTCAGAGCTGGGGCGTCATTAACACCGTCACCTGTCATAGCAACAACCTTACCTTGTTTTTGCCAAGCCTTGACGATACGAACCTTGTGTTCTGGAGACACACGGGCATAAACAGAGTATTGACCAACTACTTTTTCAAAGTCTTCATCTGACAGTTCGTTGAGCTCAGCACCAGTTAAAACGTGGCCTTCTGTATCATTTGCATCAATAATTCCCAAACGTTTGGCAATAGCTTCTGCAGTATCTTGATGGTCACCCGTAATCATGATTGGACGGATTCCAGCTTCCTTAGCCACACGAACAGCTTCTGCAGCTTCGGCACGTTCAGGGTCAATCATTCCAATCAATCCAGTAAAGATCAAGTTGTTTTCAAGCTCTTCAGAAGTCAAGTTTTCTGGAATACTATCGATAATCTTATACGCACCCGCAAGGACACGCAAGGCTTGGTGAGCCATTTCAGAGTTGTTTGTGTGAATTATGTCATTGACTTGATTATCAATCGGAGCGACATCTCCAGCTTTATCCCGAGCAACACAACGTTTCAAGAGTTGGTCAGGAGCTCCCTTGACTGCCACTAGGAATTTCCCATCTGGCAATGGATGAACCGTTGACATGAGTTTACGATCTGAGTCAAACGGCAATTCAGCTACACGAGGATATTTCTCTAAGAACCCTTTAACATCGTAACCCTTGTCCAAGGCATACTGGATGAAGGCTGTTTCCGTTGGATCCCCGATCAGGTTTCCTTCTGCATCAATCTTAGTATCGTTAGCCAAGACAACTGAACGAAGAAGAGGCATTTCAAGACCTAGTTCAATGTCATCAGCTGAATCATGTAGTACTGCATCATAGAAGACTTTTTCGACGGTCATCTTGTTCATGGTAAGCGTACCAGTCTTATCAGAAGCGATGATTTCAGTTGAACCAAGTGTTTCTACTGCTGGCAACTTACGAACGATAGAGTTTCGTTTTGCCAAAACTTGAGTACCAAGGGCAAGAACGATAGTCACGATAGCAGGAAGTCCTTCTGGGATGGCTGCAACAGCAAGCGCAACAGAGGTCATCAACTCACCAAGTGGATTTTTACCTTGAATGAAGACTCCAACTACAAAAGTAACAAGGGCAATAACCAAAATTGCATAGGTCAAGACCTTAGAAAGGTTGTTCAAGTTTTGTTTGAGTGGTGTATCCGTCTCATCCGCATCTTGGAGCATGCCAGCGATATGACCAACTTCCGTGTACATACCTGTATTGACAACAACACCAAGACCACGACCATAAGTCACGTTTGAGTTTTGGAAGGCCATATTGACACGGTCACCAATACCAGCATCTGCAGAGAGCTCGACAGTCAAGTCTTTTTCGACTGGAACAGACTCACCTGTCAGAGCTGCTTCTTCGATTTTAAGAGAATTAGCTTCTAGCAAACGTAGGTCTGCTGGCACTACATCACCTGCTTCGAGAGCTACGATATCACCTGGTACCAATTCTTTGGAATCAATCTCAGCCATGTGTCCATCACGAATAACGCGAGCAGCTGGACTAGACATAGATTTGAGGGCTTCGATGGCTTCTTCTGCTTTTCCTTCTTGGTAAACACCAAAGGCAGCGTTGATGATAACCACAGCAAGGATAATGATGGCATCTGCGATATCTTCCCCACCAGAAGTTACGACTGACAAGATAGCCGCAGCAACTAGGATGATAATCATCAAATCCTTAAATTGCTCGATAAATTTGACTAGGAGAGATTTTTTCTCACCCTCTTCCAGTTCATTGCGTCCATATTCAGCTAGGCGTTTCTGTGCTTCGCTAGACGAGAGACCTTGCTCAGTTGCTTCAACCGACTTCAAGACCTCTTCAGGACTTTGAGTATAAAACGCTTGGCGTTTTTGTTCTTTTGACATGTGTCTCCTCCTTGACATTGTGTGCAAAACAAGTTCTCTTTTAGTTTTATGACAAACAAAAAGAGACCTGTTAATCATAACAAGTCTCGCTGTTTAAGATAGTGCCGGAAAACATACTTTTCAGTATACAATTCGGAATGACGACACTATCACAGGTTTCTGCCAGCTACTCCCTTGAGTAGTACTATTATATCAAAATTTGAAAAGTTTTCAAGGGTTAAAATCAGATGAAACACTTTCTGAATCAAAAGTACGTTCACTGATAATATATCTAGGACGACGTTTTGTTTCCAGATAAATTTTTCCAACATACTCACCAATTACACCCAAACTAATCAATTGAACTCCACCAAGTAAGCTAACTATTGCATAGGTGCTCGCCCAGCCAGCCACGACTGTACCAGCAAACTTACTCCATATAACCCAAATAATCAATAGAAAACTAAAGAGTGACGTCAAAACACCAAGACTTGTAATCAACCGAATCGGTTTTATTGATAAACTTGTAATACCATCCATAGCCAAACCAAGCATTTTAGACAGTGGGTAATGGCTCTCACCAGCAATTCGTTCATGTCGCTTATACGATACGTAAGAATATTTAAAGCCAACTAAAGGCATTAAACCACGAAGAAAAAGATTGACCTCAGGGAATTTTTCTAATTCCTTCAAGAATCTTTTAGAAACCAATCGATAGTCAGCATGATTAAAAACGACTTCTGCTCCGAATAGGCGTAAAACTTTATAAAAACCTTCAGCTGTAATTCGTTTAAAAGCAGAGTCCGTATCACGGTTATCACGTACACCGTAGACAATTTCAGAACCGCTTTTATATTCTTCAATCATTTTATCCATACAATTGATATCATCTTGTCCATCGGCATCAATAGTAATGACAATATCAGCAAACTGAATGGCCTCATACATACCTGCAAGTACACTACTTTGATGACCTCTGTTACGACTTTGCGATACACCAACCACAGAAGGGATAGATTTAGCATAACTTTCTATCAGTTCCCAAGTCCGATCCTTACTACCATCGTTTACATACATAATTTTACTATGGCAGTGGATTTCTTCTTTCTTTATTAATTGTTCAATTTTTTCAACAAACATTGGATTAGTATGCGGTAAGACTTGTTCTTCGTTATAACATGGAACAACGATATATAAAATTGGCTTGTGTCTACTCATCTCTTTCTCCTAATCTTTTTATCCCAAAAGGAAAGTTGGTTCCTCTAAACATCCTGACTATCAATTCACAGCCCAAAATTGTTAATATAACTACAAAAACTGTCGTTATATATTGATTAACAAAAATTCCAGTATATTTCGTAGACAATTCTTTAACTAATTTTTCTACTAACACCAGAACTATCGGCGAATGTACTCCATAATAAATCAACGTTTTTTGGCCGATTGATTTCAAAATGGAACTCTCTGGAATTGTTTTAAAAAATATAAGAACACTCCAAATTCCTGAAATAGCTGCCAAGTAAAATAAGAAATGATTCCCAATTTGCTGATAATACAAATCAACAATTTGATAGCCACTCACTCGATAGTTTAGTTTACTGCTATAATTGGTAAGAATAAGTCCAATCGGTAAAAGGTAAATTGAAAAATACTTTTCTAATTGATGTAAATTATTCTTAGTCCATACTCCCAGCAAGATGAAAATCAGAGCAACAGGAACTAAATCAATATTCCAAATTAAATAATACTCCCTCTCATATACCTTCTGTCCGAGATAGACCAAAACCAAGAGAGATAAGATTATTATCACCCACTGGCTCAAATTCCATCTTCTCTTTAAAATAAAGTAACTGAAAACATGAGCCAAAAACATCACATTCAAAAACCATAATTGAAAATAAATATGCAAACGATCTGAAATCAGTAACTGTTTTATAAAATGAAGAATATCAAAACTCAGAACCTGATCAGGGTACATAACAAAAAGTTGAAACAGAAAAACAAAACTATTTAGCAAGAAAAAAGGAATAACTAAACTCTTTACCTTATTTAAACAATAGCCTGAGAAGGTTTCGTATTTTCTAACATTCAAAGTAAAACCAGATAAGAAAAAGAACAACGGTATGTGGAATGAATAGAGAAGCAACTTTGCATTGTTTGGAACGAAGCTACTATGTCCAATGATAACTAATATAATTGCTAAACCTTTAGACATATCTATGTAACCAATTCGGTTCTTCATACTATCCTCCTGTTCCTAATTTTAAACGATAAACGCTCATATCTGAAGTGACAGATTCAACTTCCTCAAAGTAAACATCCTTCTGATAATGTTCTTTCATAATTTTTTTAACACTATCCATATTCCCTGAGGAAGTGGACCAAAAGAAGAGAATATTCTGATTGTTGATTGCAGAAGACAACAGATTTTCAGGTTCTTCAACTCCGTATCGTTTCATTTGTTCATAATAATGAGGAGAAAAAGTTTGCCAATTTCCTAATGTAGTTGTATTTGTCACTAACTGATTGGGTCTTAATTTAAAAGTTGACAATGTAGGCTGTGAAGAAACCAAAGTGCCATATCCACCAAAAACAATAAGTTTATCCGAATTCCTCTGTACAAGATTTTGGTACTCTGAGACTACTGACGATTGAATATAGGGAAACCAATACAGTTCTTGTCCAAGCTGATTTATCCATACTGCTCCTCCTAGTATTCCCATTATTTGTAAGCTAAGGAACACCTTCCTCTTATCAAATAAACATCTTTTTTCATAAAATGATCGAGCATAAAAAATAAATACTAATAAGAAACATACTATTAGAGGGATATATACGCGCTCTACTACCCTCTGTCTAACAAAGAGAGCTCCAATTAAAAGTAAGGGGGAAATCGGTACAAACCATCCGTATAGCTTCTTAGGCTTAAAAATCAAGAACCAACTAATCAGTACTAAAGAGAAGGTTGTCAGTATACTATTCTTAAAAAAATCTGATATCATCTGAGGCAGATTAAACGAGTATTTCTCTGAGAGGGAGCGAACAGATTGAATGTTTGTTAAAAGAGTATTGCTTAAGGCTTTTTTTTCAGCAAATAACCAGTAGGTGGAGACATTCAAATCATTCTCACTTACTCCCAAAGCTTCAAATTCATTCGCATGTCTTTGATAATCAATAGCAGGATAATCTCTCAAATTCGTACTTAGGGCATTCCATGTCAAATACTCCTGTACGTCAGCTTTCCCTAGTGTATATAGTTTATTGGAAGCAAAAATCAGTAAAATGACGCTAAATAATAAAACAACTTCTTTTCTTTTTTTAGAAGATATCCACTCAAAGAGCAGAAAAGGGAATAACAGTAAAATAAAGCTTGATATAATTTGAGGTCGAATGGATAAACCAATGAACAATAGTGATAGTCCTGAAATGTACCTTTTGTCAAATAGTAAAAAAGTTGCTGCTGTAGCTGATAAATATGCGATAACGGAAAAAGAAAAATATTTAATAAGTATCAATTGGGCTAAAAACACAATTGGAAGCAAAAGATACAGTTTTTTCTTATAAAAAAAGATAGCATAGACACCAAAACTAATACAATAAATACTAACTAAAAAGATAAAAAAAATATTCCAATCAGTAAAAATTTTTTGAAGAAAGACCAACCCTGTAGATAATAAAATTCCTACATAGGGTAATAGCATATTATCCCCAGATAATATAGTTTGATTCACCATGATATCATCTACTACAGGATATTCAAAACCTCTCATCGATATATAGAGATAAAAAAATAAAAATGGCAAAAATAAAAAACTTAAGCTAAGTAGCCTACTGACCATATTTTTATTTATCATTACAAGCTCTCTTTCGAATAAATATTACTCTTCAATTCTACCACATTTCCTTATAAAAAACTAGCTTACCTCCAATCTTGTAAGCCTATATCGTTTGAATTTTCCTTTGAAAACCAGTATAATGTAAGAATACTATATGCCTAGAAAGGAAGTCCGATGAACCAATCCATGTCAAATCTCAAATTGGCAGAGCGCGGAGCCATTATCAGCATTTCGACCTACCTCCTCTTGTCTGCTGCAAAATTGGCAACTGGCCACCTCCTGCATTCTTCCAGTTTGGTGGCAGATGGTTTCAACAACGTATCGGACATCATTGGAAACGTTGCTCTCTTGATTGGGATTCGGATGGCCCGCCAACCTGCAGACCGTGACCATCGCTTTGGTCACTGGAAGATTGAAGATTTGGCTAGCTTGATTACTTCCATCATCATGTTCTATGTTGGTTTTGATGTGCTTCGGGACACCATTCAGAAAATCCTTAGTCGGGAACAAACACCTATTGATCCTTTGGGAGCGATTCTAGGAATCATTTCAGCAGCGGTCATGTTTGCTGTTTATCTCTATAACACACGCCTCAGTAAGAAATCCAAATCCAAGGCTCTCAAGGCAGCTGCTAAGGACAATCTTTCCGATGCTGTCACCTCGCTTGGGACGACCATTGCTATCCTAGCCAGCAGTTTCAATTACCCTATCGTGGATAAATTGGTCGCTATCATCATCACCTTCTTTATCTTAAAAACAGCCTATGATATCTTTATCGAGTCTTCCTTCAGTCTTTCAGATGGTTTTGATGACCGTCTGCTAGAGGACTACCAAAAGGCCATCATGGAGATTCCAAAGATTAGTAAGGTCAAGTCCCAAAGAGGGCGTACCTACGGTAGCAATATCTACCTTGATATCACCTTAGAAATGAATCCCGACTTATCAGTCTATGAGAGTCACGAAATTGCGGACCAGGTCGAATCCATGCTGGAAGAGCGTTTTGGAGTCTTTGATACCGATGTCCATATCGAGCCAGCTCCCATACCTGAGGACGAGATTTTAGACAATGTCTATAAAAAACTGCTCATGCGTGAGCAATTGATTGACCAAGGAAATCAGCTAGAAGAACTCCTTGCTGAGGACTTTCTCTATATCCGTCAAGATGGAGAGCAGATGGATAAAGTCGCTTATCAAGCCGAAAAAGAACTTAAAGCTGCTATTAAGGATATTCAAATCACTTCCATTAGTCAGAAAACCAAGCTCATTTGCTATGAGCTAGATGGCATCGTCCATACCAGTATCTGGCGTCGCCATGAGACTTGGCAAAATACTTTCCACCAGGAAACTAAAAAAGAAGACAAACAGTGACCCTATCCAGTGGATAGGGCCTTTTTGATTATTCTACTTTAAGCAAAGACAGACTATGACGGTTTGGAAGATTTGCTTTTCGAAGCTTGTTTTGCCTCTTTTCTTGCTTGACGATTTTGTTCGATACGCCATTCTCTTTCATAGTACTTCATGATCTCATAGACCCTTTCAGGAAAATCTACATCTAGTAGAATGATAGGGATGATCAAATCTGCTGACGGATGAAAAGGGAAACACCTTCTCTTCAGTAGAGCTAGAAGTGATTGGGATTTCACATTTTCCTTGTTTTTAAAATAAACTTCAATCCGATAGGAATTCCTATACTTTCCTCCAATCCGAGAGAAGGAAAATTCCTCTACATCTGCCCAAGCATAGAAATGACTGGGTTTCTTTGGATTCGGTTTGTAGTAAAACCCCTCAACTGTGCATCTCAAATACTCCTTATCCAAGCTTAACAGTCTGTATGTCTGATAAATGACTACTCCAGCACAAAAGAGGACAACTAGCATAAACAAAAGACTTATCGCATGAAGTTTGCTCCCCTTTTCCGAATACGAATAGAGATAAGATAGAGGTAACAAGACGAAAAGACCGAACAAGGTATTCCAAATGATTTTCTTGGGACTACGTTTAATGATTTTTTCTTCCATCATGCCAACTCACTTAGGTATTCATAACGTTCGTATTTTTCAAGAAGTGCTTCGTTTTTCTCGTCTAGCTCTTTCTGAAGCGTCGCCAATTTGCCAAAGTCAGAGCCATTTGCCTGCATTTCTTCTTCAATAGCAGCGATACGATTTTCCAAGGCTTCAATATCGCCTTCAATGCTTGCCCACTCCTGCTTTTCTTGGTAGGTCATGCGTTTCTTGTCTTCACGGACCTTGACCACTTTCTCCTTTTCGGCCTTTTGCACTTGATTGGCCATCTCTGTTTCAAAGGCTTTTTCATCAAGATAGTCGGTGTAATGGCCAAAGAAGGGAAGAATCTTGCCATCCTCAAAAGCGAGAATCTTGGTCGCTACCTTATCCAAGAAATAACGATCGTGGCTAACTGTCAAGACAGGACCTGCAAAGCCCCGCAAGAAATTTTCCAAGACTGTCAAAGTCGCAATATCTAGGTCATTGGTCGGCTCGTCCAAAAGAAGAACATTGGGTTTTTCCAAGAGCAGTTTGAGGAGATAAAGACGCTTTTTCTCTCCACCAGACAATTTCTCAATCAAGGTTCCATGCGTCGAACGTGGGAAGAGGAACTGCTCTAGCAACTCTGCAATGGAAGTCGTAGAACCACCACTGGTCTTAACCTCTTCTGCTACTTCCTGCAGGTAATTGATAACGCGCTTGCTTTCATCTAAACCTTCAATTTGTTGAGAGAAATAGGCAATGCGAACCGTCTCACCGATGATAACTTGACCTTTAGTCGGCTCAAGACTTCCTGCGATGAGGTTTAGAAGAGTTGACTTCCCGACACCATTATCCCCAACGATTCCGATACGGTCTTTAGCTTGCACTAAGAGATTAAAATCTTGCAAAATGGGCTTGTTCTCATAAGCAAAGGAAACATTCTGAAACTCGATGACTTTTTTCCCAATCCGACTTGTTTCAAAGTTCATGGTCAAGTCTGTTTCAGCAACGCCACCTGAAACTTCTTTTTTCAAATCGTAGAAACGATTGATACGGGCCTGTTGCTTGGTCGCACGGGCCTGTGGTTGTCTACGCATCCAGGCTAATTCTTGCTTATAAAGTTGTTCCTTTTTGTGGAGAAGTGCTGCATCACGCTCATCTTGTTCAGCCTTGAGGCGAACATAGTCCTGATAATTTCCCTGATACTCGGTCAAGCCTGCTCGGTCCAACTCGAAAATCCGCGTTGATAGTGCATCTAGGAAATAACGATCGTGGGTGATAAAGAGAACTGTCTTCTTAGAATTCTTCAAAAAAAGAGTCAGCCACTCAATGGTCGCAATGTCCAGGTGGTTGGTCGGCTCGTCCAGAAGCAAGAGGTCGTGGTTTCCTAGGAGAACTTGCGCCAACTGGACCCGTCTTCTGAGACCGCCTGACAATTCACCAACTGGAGTCGACAAGTCCTGAATACCTAGCTTACTGAGGACCGTCTTGACCTGGCTTTCAATTTCCCAGGCTTGGAGAGAATCCATCTCTGCCATGACCCGTTCCAAACGAGCCTGCTTGTCCTCACTGTAATTGAGCATGATTAACTCATACTCACGAATCAACTGGATTTCCTTGAGGTCGCTAGAGAGAACCGTATCCAAGACCGTCTTGCTATCATCAAAATCAGGATCCTGTGTCAAGTAGCCAATCTTATAGTCATTCTTAGCAGAAAAAGGACTGACATCCCCATCAAAGCCAGAAACGCCAGAAAGGACGTCTAAAAGGGTGGTCTTACCCGTCCCATTGACACCTATTAGACCGATTCTATCCAAGTCATGGATGATAAAGGAAATATCCTTAAAAACGGTCTTGTCACCAACGGATTTGCTTAGTTTTTCAACGATAAAATCACTCATTTTTTCTCCCTCAGGTAAGCATGGATAGCTTGACGATCATTTTCCAACTCTCCATCGACAATGGCAAACTCAATCTCTGTTAAAATCTCTCCCAAGTCTGGTCCTGGCTGGTAACCATATTCCTTAATCAAAATTCCACCGTTAATCTGAATTTCTTTCTTGTCATGAATGGTCAAACTATGGTAAGTTTCTTTGATGGTTTGTGGGTTGACTTCTTTCCCTTGGGCCTGACGAAGACTTTCAGCTTGTAGAAGGGAATGCAAGTCAAATCGGTAACAATCGCGCTTGCTCAGCTCACCTTCTTCTCGCAAAGCCAAAATAGTCAGCAAATCCTGAACCTGCTTAGCAAACTGGCGTGAGGTTTTCCAAGCTTTCAAAAATGGCTGTGCATCTTTAATCTCCAAAGCCCACAAGAGAGCTGCCCAGGCTTGTTCGGAAGACTCAAAAGTGAAATCATTCTCCAAATCAAACAGTCTGTTGAGCTTGTCCTGGCTTCCTGCCATATCTGGAAGATAGTCATAAGCTTGACTTTCAATCATGGAAGACAGACCCACTCGCCAAAAAGGTGCCAGCAAGAGTTTATCAAACTCAACGAAGGTGCGCTCTACAGAAATTTTCTCCAAGAGTGGCGTCAAAGCCCTCATCGCCTCAAAAGTTTCTGGCTCAAGTTCAAAACCAAGACTGGCCTGAAAACGAAAACCACGCATTATGCGCAGAGCATCTTCATTGAAACGCTCACTAGCCACCCCAACCGCTCGCAAGACTTGGTTTTCCAAATCTTCTAAACCATGGAACAAGTCAATGATTTCGCCTGTCTCATCCAAGGCGAAGGCATTGACTGTGAAATCACGGCGCTTGAGGTCTTCTTCTAGCGAACGCACAAAGGAAACCGCGCTGGGCCTGCGATAGTCCACATAGACATCCTCGGTCCGAAAGGTGGTTACCTCATACTCTTCATCCCCATCTAAAACCAAGACGGTTCCGTGCTCGATTCCAATATCGGCTGTTCGCGGAAAAATCTGCTTTGTCTCCTCTGGATAGGATGATGTCGCGATATCCACATCGTGGATGGGACGATTGAGGAGGGCATCTCGAACAGAGCCTCCAACAAAATAGGCTTCAAAGCCTGCTTCTTTAATTTTTTCTAATACTGGTAAAGCCTTCTGAAATTCAGAAGGCATTTGCGTTAATCTCATAATAAGTGTTCTAATCCATAGACAAGCTCATGACGCTTGACAACTTCTTTGATTCCCAAATTGACTCCTGTCATGAAGGAGCTGCGATCATAGGAGTCATGACGAAGGATCAATCCTTCTCCCTGATTGCCAAAGATAACTTCTTGATGAGCTACTAAGCCTGGCAAACGAACTGAGTGGATCCGCATGCCATCAAAATCAGCACCACGGGCACCAGCAATCAATTCTTCCTCATCAGGCGCACCTTGTTGGATAGACTCTCGCACTTCCGCCATCAACTCAGCCGTTTTAATGGCTGTTCCGCTCGGAGCATCTTTTTTCTTGTCATGGTGGAGTTCAATAATCTCCACATTTGGGAAATATTTAGCTGCTTGTGCTGCAAATTGCATAAGCAAGACAGCACCCAAGGCAAAGTTTGGAGCAATCAAGCCACCCAAATCTTGTTCACGGGAAAATGCTTTTAGTTCTGCAATTTCGTCACTAGTGAATCCAGTTGTTCCTACGACAGGAGCAAAGCCATTTTCAAGGGCAAAACGCGTATTTTCGTAAGCAACGGCTGGTGTCGTAAAATCCACCCAGACATCCGCTTCAAAACCAGCCAAGTCAGCCTTATCATTAAAGACAGGAATCCCCTGCCACTCTGACTCAGACTCAAAAGGATCCAAAACTGCGACCAAGTCCAAGTCTGGATCAGCCAAGACCATCTGACAAGCAGCTTGGCCCATTTTTCCCTTAAAACCGGCAATAATTACTCGAATACTCATCTCTACTCCTGTCTAAGATACAAAGCCTGTAAGAACACAAAGTGAAAATAGGAGTTCTGATCAAGGAGTGTCTACTCCTTGGAAGAACTATATTTTTCACACAGGGTTCTAGGCGTGTTCAATTATCAAGATACAAAGGACGTTAGCTGCCCATGAAAAATAGGGAATGGCGCTGACTTTCCATGAAAGGCAAGACAGACATCTTTTTTCAAGAGGCAGGTAGGCCGTGTTCAATTGCTAAGATACAAAGCCTGTAAGAACAATTTAGACGATTGGTGTATAGCTCAAGGCGATACTACCTTCTCCAAGGTGGGTCCCAATAACACTACCAAAGGTTTCAATTGGAATTTCAGCAGTCACACCACTCTCCATCAAAAGCTGACGTAAATCCGCTGCCTTTTGAGGAGCGTTCCCATGAATGACTGTTATACGGTAGTCCCCATCTTTTGTCAACTCCTTGATGATTTCCACCAAACGTTTGATTGCTTTCTTTTCTGTACGAACTTTTTCGTAAACTTCAATCACTCCTTGGTCATTAAAGTAAAGAATAGGCTTGATACTGAGGAGATTCCCTAAGATGGCTGCCCCATTTGACAAACGTCCTCCCTTAACCAAGTGATCGAGGTCATCTACTATGATAAAGGCTGAATTATCAGCAATTTGAAGAGCTAATTTCTCCTGAATCTGAGCAAAATCATCGCCTTGTTCTGCCCATTCAAAGGCACTCTCCACCATAAATCCTAGAGGGGAACTTGTGATATGGGTATCTGGAAAGGCAATGGTCAAGCCATCATACTCATCCAACATGTATTGGATGTTCTGATAAAAGCCTGAAATTCCAGACGAAAGAAAGAGTCCCAAGACATGAGTATAGCCTTCATCTTTCAAGGAATTTAGAATCTCATCCAATTTGGCAATACTCGGTTGACTAGTTTTAGGCAATTCTGCAGACTGAGCCATTTTTTGATAAAATTCCTCAGCAGTCAGATTGACACCTTCGACATACTCCTCCCCATCAATATTAACAGGAATATCCAGGATAAAAAGATTCTCTCTTTGCAGCGTCTTCTCCTCTAAATAGGCTGAAGAATCTGTAATGACAGCTAATTTCATGACTAAAACTCCAAATTGATCCCTGGAAGATCCAAGGCGATTTCTGTTACTTCATACGTCAAACGATTGAGCATGTTCAAACATGGACGTGCCAGAGTTTCGACTTCTTCTTGGTTAAATTCGCTTGGTTCGTTAACAATGCGACCTTCCACATGGTTCACTTGGGAAATCGTTCCACTGATGACAAATTTGTCAAAGACAATCATGAAACTCAAGATAACGACTAAAGAAGTCACTTGGTTTTCTTGGTCATGTTGGAGTAACTGAAAGTTCACGTCTACCTTGGTTTCAGGAGCTCCATTTTCATTTTCCCATTCAAAGTTACGAGCATCAAAGTGATACTGACTAACAAATTCTTGTTCTCGTTTAAGATTCATTTTTCTCTCCCATTGCTACAATTTACTATGCAATTGTACCACATTTTTATCATTTCATCTAGTTTTCTAGGCTTTAGTCAATTCCGATTTCATCTTTAACAACAGCACCAATCGTATCTACGTAGTAGTTAACTTCTTCTGTCGTAGGGGCTTCTGCCATGACGCGCAAGAGAGGCTCGGTACCACTTGGGCGGACAAGGATACGACCGTTCCCTGCCATTTCTTCTTCCATCTTTTCGATGATTGTCTTGATGGCTGGTACTTCCATGGCTTTCTCTTTCATAGCATTTTCCACTCGGATATTGACCAGTTTTTGTGGGTAAATCGTCACTTCTGATGCTAGTTGAGACAAGCTCTTGCCTGTTTCTTTCATGATTTTAGTCAATTGAACAGCTGATAATTGACCATCACCAGTAGTGTTGTAATCCATTAAGATAACGTGACCAGACTGTTCACCACCAAGGTTGTAGCCTGATTTTCTCATTTCTTCAACGACATAGCGGTCACCAACAGCAGTCACTGCCTTGTTAATACCAGCACTCTCCAAGGCCTTATGGAAGCCAAGGTTAGACATAACCGTTGTCACGATGGTGTTTTGAGCCAACTGGCCTTTTTCAGAAAGGTATTTCCCGATGATATACATGATCTTATCACCATCGACGATCTCGCCATTTTCATCAACAGCAATCAAACGGTCACTATCTCCGTCAAAGGCCAAACCAATAGCTGACTGACTTTCTTTGACCACTTCTTGAAGAGCTTCTGGATGTGTAGAACCCACATTCAAGTTGATGTTAAGACCATCTGGTGTCTCCCCAATAACAGTTATTTGAGCCCCAAGGTCTGCAAAGATTTGACGGGCACTTGTAGATGCTGCACCGTTGGCTGTATCCAAGGCCACTTTCATTCCTTCAAGAGGCGTTCCAGTTGAAACAAGGTAGCCTTCATACTTACGTAAACCTTCTGGATAGTCCACTAAGGTTCCCAAGCCTTCGGCGCTTGGACGAGGAAGAGTGTCTTCAGTAGCATCTAGCAAAGCTTCGATTTCTGCTTCTTTTTCATCATCAAGTTTGAAGCCATCCCCACCAAAGAATTTAATTCCATTATCAAGGGCTGGGTTGTGGCTGGCAGAAATCATAACACCTGCACTGGCTCCCTCAGTTTTGACCAAGTAAGCTACTGCTGGTGTTGCAAGGACACCAAGTTTGTAGACGTGAATCCCTACAGAGAGAAGACCTGCCACCAAGGCTGATTCTAACATTTCTCCTGAGATACGTGTATCACGTCCTACAAAGACTTTAGGGGCTTCTGTTTCGTGTTGACTGAGGACATATCCACCAAAACGGCCTAGTTTAAAAGCCAATTCTGGTGTCAGTTCTACGTTTGCTTCTCCACGGACTCCATCGGTCCCAAAATATTTACCCATTTTGTTAATCATCCTTTTCTACTTTTTTATTTATTCTTGTTTAGACGAGTCTGGTTTTGTTTCTGAACTCGTTGAAGACGAGCTGCTAGTCGAGGATCCTGTTGATGAGGTCGTTGACGAAGAACTCGAGCTAGACGATACTGTTTTGGTTGTAATTTTCATTGTAGTGTCAAATGGCATAATGACGCTTGGTAAGACATTTCCATTTTTATCGACTGCTTGTAGAGGAACAGAGGACGAGTAGTTTCTAGTTATCCGTTCACTCGTCGGTAAGATGGCAATGACACGATCTACTTTGGAGAGGGTTTCCTCATCACTAATAACCGTTACTTTTTCATCTGATACAGTAACTGTATCGATTTTCACGCGAGAATCAATCTGACTAGGATCAATCTCCGGCACAACAATGACATTGTCTCGTTTTGCTTTTTTACCAACCTTCACTGTTATCTTTTGCGGTGTCGCAACAGCCGTCAAACCACTCGGTAAATTTTCAATAGTCAGAGGAACTTCGATGGTTCCTACACTAGCATCAGAAAGATCAGCCGTCACCTTAAATTTGCGGGTACTTTCCTGCATCTCACTCGCTAAAGCAACTCTGTTTGAGCCTGTTAGAAAGACCGTCACCTCAGATGTAAAACCACTGATAAAATACTGATCACTGTCATACTGAATATCAATTGGGACATTAAGAACTGTGTTTGTATAAGTCTCCGTCCGCACCTGTCTGGCACTGTTGCTATTCTGATAGTTTGTTGAAGTCGCATAGATAAAGAGGATGCAGGCGAAAAAGAAGGAAGAAATGATGTATAGACTATTTTTTCTCATGTTTCAATCCTCCTAGCAAGCGCTCTTTCAGACCTTGCTTTTTCTCTGATTTTGGAAGTAAGATTCTTCTTAACTCCGATTCAAACTCTTCCAAGGTCAAATCATGCTTAAAGACTCCATTATAGGTGATTGAGATTCCACCCGTTTCTTCCGAAACCACAAAGGTAAGAGCATCTGACACTTCCGACAAACCAATCGCCGCCCTGTGACGCGTTCCAAACTCCTTGGAAATCCCGGTATCTTCGGTCAGGGGTAGATAGGCTGAAGTGACGGCAATCCGGTCTTCCTTGATAATGACAGCACCATCATGCAAGGGAGTATTGGGAATAAAAATATTGATAAGCAATTCAGCCGAAATTTTAGCATCTAAAGGAATCCCTGTCGAGATGTATTCCTGCAAGGTTCTTACTCGCTGAACCACTACAAGCGCCCCAATCTTACGAGGACTCATGTATTCAACTGATTTCACAAATGCACGAACCATTTGCTCTTCCGCACTGATAGGGGCATTGGAAAAGAAATCAGTAGCCCGACCCAATCGCTCCAAACCAGTCCGAATCTCTGGTGAAAAGATAACCACTGCTGCAATCACCCCGTAGGTGATGATCTGATTGATCAACCAGGAAATAGTTGTTAAACCAATCATATTGGAAAGAATCTGGGCTAGAATAAAAACTAAGACTCCACGGACCAATATCATAATCTTGGTGCCTGCAATAGCTTTAGTAAAATGATATAAAATATAAGTCACAATGAGAATATCAATCAGATTGGTGACTATACTCCAAGGACTTGAAAACAAACTCGTCCAGTATTGTAAATTGGATAATTGTTGAAAATTCATCCTTGGCCTCCTCCCTGTCAAAACACTTTACTCATCATTATACCATTTTTTGCCCATTTTTTCCCTATCCTACCTCATTTTAAATTAAGCAAAAATATGATAAAATAAACTGACTAGAAAAAACAAAGGAGAAATCATGTCTCAACTCTATGATATTACCATTGTAGGTGGCGGTCCTGTCGGGCTCTTTGCTGCCTTTTACGCCCATCTACGCCAAGCCAAAGTCCAAATCATCGACTCCCTTCCCCAGCTTGGTGGTCAACCAGCCATCCTCTACCCTGAAAAGCAAATCCTTGATGTGCCAGGTTTTCCAAACTTAACCGGAGAAGAGTTGACCAATCGCTTGATTGAACAGCTAAACGGCTTTGATACTCCTATTCATCTCAATGAAACCGTTCTTGAGATTGAAAAACAAGAAGAAGGCTTTGCCATTACAACCTCTAAAGGTAGCCACCTGACTAAAACAGTTATCATTGCCATGGGTGGTGGCGCCTTTAAACCGCGTCCGCTCGAATTGGAGAACGTTGAAGACTATGAAAATATCCACTACCACGTTTCCAATATCCAGCAATACGCTGGTAAGAAGGTGACCATCCTTGGTGGTGGGGACTCAGCAGTGGACTGGGCTCTGGCTTTTGAAGAGATTGCCCCAACTACCCTCGTTCACCGCAGAGATAATTTCCGCGCCTTGGAACATAGTGTGCAAGCCCTGCAAGAATCATCTGTAACCATTAAAACACCGTTCGTCCCTAGCCAACTTCTCGGAGATGGAAAAACACTCGACAAACTAGAAATCACCAAAGTCAAATCAGATGAAGCCGAAACTATCGAAGTAGACCATCTCTTTGTCAACTATGGTTTTAAATCATCTGTCGGAAATCTAAAAAAATGGGGTCTGGATCTCAACCGACACAAGATTATCGTCAATAGCAAGCAAGAATCCAGCCAAGCGGGTATTTACGCTATCGGAGACTGCTGCTACTACGAAGGAAAGATTGACTTGATTGCCACAGGACTTGGAGAAGCACCAACTGCTATTAACAATGCCATCAACTACATCGACCCAGAACAAAAAGTTCAACCCAAACACTCGACCAGTTTATAAGAAAAAAACCACGAATCAACTGATTCGTGGTTTTATAGTTCATCTGCAATCTTGTTTATTTTTCTTAGTCTGTGGTTGACACCACTTTTGGTTAGGGGATTGCTCAGGCTATCTGCCAACTGCTGGATAGAGTAGTCTGGATGCTGGATTCGCAACTGAGCCACCTCTTGCAAATCCACGGGTAAATTTTCCAAACCCATTCTATCTTTGATTTTACTGATATTATTAATGGTCTTCATACTAGCAGAAACTGTCCGAGCGATATTGGCTGTTTCAGCGTTATTGGCTCGATTGAGATCGTTACGGGTTTCACGCAAAATCTTGATGCGCTCAAAGTTATCACGCGCCTGCATGGCACCAATCACAATCAAGAAATCCATGATGTCCTCTGCACGTTGGAGATAGGTGACTGCACCTTTCTTTCGCTCAATAACCTTGGCATCCAGTAAAAATTGCTGGAGGAGAGAGGCCAGTCCTTGGGCGTGGTCCAGATAAACGGAACTGATCTCCAATTGGTACTTGCCAGACTCAGGATCACGGATACTACCATTTGCCAGAAAGGCCCCACATAAGTAGGCACGACCAGCCTCCTCATCTGCTAAAATATCAGGATCGATACCTGTCTCCAAACCAAAGAAGGAATCCGCAAGCCGCAAATCAGCTAAAAGCTCCTGCACTCTCTCATCGGTATAGACCGTGTAGACACGATTCTTACGAAGATTGCTTCTCTGATGGTGACGAATTTCTGACTTGATCTCATAAAAATGGAGAAAGGATTCATAAAGGTGCCGAGCCAACTTGGCATTTTCGGTCACGACGGACAAGGTCAAGCCTGAAGTCGAGAGACCGATACTGCCAGACATCTTGATAATGGCAGACAATTCATGACGGCTGAGATGGTGTTGACCAAGAATTTCCTCTTTTACTGCGACTGTAAAACTCATTTTCTCACCTGTATAATGCGCATCAATTCATCTACAATCAAATCGCCATCATGGAAGGCACCTCCATTTTCCAAACGAAGGAAGTTGGATGAAATCACACGAGGAACCTGCTTGCAAAGACCAGCAAAGTCATGCTCTACCTGAACCAAATATTCATCGAAACGGTTGGTATCCATGTATTCTCTAGGAACTTTCTCAATATTGACCAAGACTGTATCAATAAAAGGCCGACCTAGATGGCGATGGAGGACTTCCACGTGGTCACTGTCTGAAAAGTGCTCTGTTTCCCCACGCTGAGTCATGATATTGCAGACATAGGCAATCTCAGCCTTAGTCTCCAAGAGAGCCTGCCCAATCTCCTCAATGACAATATTGGGCAAAATCGATGTAAAGAGGGAACCAGGCCCCAAGACGATCATATCACTCTCTAGGATAGTATTGACCACTCGACGGCTGGCTTGGGGCGTTTCATCATCCAAGGTATTGGTCACATAGACATGGTCGATCATGCCGGGATGATCTGCAATGTGGCTCTCACCTGCCACCTCAGAACCGTCTTTAAAGACTGCATGCAGTGTCAAAGGCTGATCGCTTGAGGGGTAGATTTTTCCTGTTGTGTGGAAAAAGAGACTTAGCAGCTGCATGGCATTATAAGTGGACCCTTGCATTTCAGAAAGCCCTGCTATAATGATATTTCCTAGAGGATGACCTGCAAAAGCACCAGCGTCTTCTGAAAAGCGGTACTGAAAAACCTTCTCATAAAATTTAGGCATATCCGACATGGCTACCAGGACATTGCGAAGATCTCCTGGTGGTGTCAGCTGTTGGATATTCTTTCTTAGTTCACCAGAAGAGCCGCCATCATCAGCTACCGTTACGATGGCTGCGATATCAACATCCTTTTCTCGCAAGCTTTTCAAAATGACGGGGATACCTGTTCCTCCACCAATTACCGTTATCTTTGGTTTTCTCATGAACGGTTTACCGTTTCCTTTCTTCTGTCTTTGTCACGATGGCTTTCATTGACAGACCAGTTTTTAGCAAGGTCCTCAGCTATGCGTTTGGCAAAGGCAACACTACGGTGTTGTCCACCTGTACATCCTACTGCAATGGTTAAAACAGACTTGCCTTCTTTTTTGTAACTTGGCAAAATGGGTTCAATCAAGGCGAGTAAGTGCTGATAGAAACTTTCAGACTCTTCATGATTCATCACATAGTCATAAACTGCTTGATCCTCACCTGTCTGATTACGGAGTTCAGGGAGGTAGTATGGGTTTGGTAAGAAACGGACATCAAAGACCAAGTCTGCATCGATAGGAATACCATACTTGAATCCAAAAGACATGACTTCGATACGGAAAGACTGGGCTTGTTCTTGGTCCGAAAATTGCTCAGCAATGGTTTTACGAAGTTCACGCGGAGTAAGTTCTGTCGTATCCACCACATTTTGGCTCATGTTTTTCAAAGGTGCCAAGAGCTCGCGCTCCAGCTTGATGCCGTCCAAAATCCGACCATCCGCTGCTAGAGGGTGACTCCGTCTGGTTTCCTTGTAACGGGCCACCAATTCCTTATCTTTTGCATCCAAAAAGAGAATTTTGAAATCCAAATCATCTTGGTTTTCCAATTCATCCAAAACTGCCTGAATCTCTGAAAAGAAGGAACGGCTCCGCATGTCCACAACCAAGGCCAGTTTGTGGTCATCATCCTTGGTCTCTACCAACTGCAAAAACTTTGGCAAGAGGGCTGGTGGCATATTGTCAATAGTGAAATATCCCAAATCCTCGAAGGACTGAATGGCTACTGTTTTCCCTGCGCCACTCATCCCTGTCACAATCACCAGGTGAAGTTGTTTCTTTGTCATCTATCTCTCCTTATATCAAAAAAAGTTTGGCAGAGCCAAACTTCAACTAGCTTATCCAATCTCTGCGATCACTTCAATTTCGACTTTTACATCACGAGGAAGACGTGCAACCTCTACAGCTGAACGAGCTGGAAATTCCTCTTTAAAGGCAGTCTGGTAAACCTCGTTAAAAGGAACAAAGTCATTCATATCGCTCAAGAAGCAAGTTGTTTTAACAACATGGTCAAAGTCTGTTCCTGCTTCTGCCAAAATAGCGCCGATATTTTTCAAGACTTGTTCTGTCTGTTCTTGGATCGTTTCTCCTACAATTTCTCCAGTTTCAGGAGATAGGGGAACTTGACCGCTAGCAAACAAAAGATTGCCAACGATTTTCCCTTGAACATATGGTCCGATTGCTTTTGGAGCTTTGTCTGTATGAATTGTTTTTGCCATTTCTTTCCCTCACAATTTTTCTAATATTGCATCCCAAGCCTGATCCATCCCTGCCTTGCTGACAGATGAAAAGAGGATGAAGTCGTCACTTGGGTCAAAGTTTAATTTCTTTTTGATTGCTGATTCGTGCTTGTTCCACTTACCGCGAGGAATCTTGTCCGCCTTGGTCGCAACGATGATAACCGGAATCTCATAATACTTGAGAAATTCGTACATCTGCACATCATCTGCTGACGGGTCGTGGCGGAGATCCACCAAACTGACAACCGCACGGAGATTTTCCCGAGTCGTTAGGTACTCCTCAATCATGCGCCCCCATTTTTCACGTTCCTTTTTAGAAACGCGGGCATAGCCATAACCTGGTACATCCACAAAACGCATCTTGTCATCAATGTTGAAGAAGTTGAGTAACTGGGTCTTCCCAGGTTTTCCTGATGTACGAGCAAGATTTTTGCGGTTCAACATGGTGTTGATAAAGCTAGACTTGCCGACATTTGAACGCCCTGCAAGGGCAATCTCTGGCAGTTCATCCTGCGGATAGTGGGACTTGTTTGCCGCACTGAGCAGGATTTCAGCATTGTGTGTATTGATTTCCATAGTCACCTCTAGGCTGTTTCTAGAATGGGTTTTTCCGTTCCATCAACAGCTTCTTTTGTGATGCGGACCAATTTCACATTTTCTTGACTTGGCACTTCAAACATAACGTCTAGCATGGTTTCTTCGATGATTGAGCGAAGACCACGCGCACCAGTTTTGCGTTCAATAGCCTTATTGGCGATTTCCTGAAGAGCTTCGTCGTCAAATTCCAACTCAACATCATCATAAGAAAGCAAGGTTTGGTATTGTTTCACCAAGGCATTTCTTGGCTCTTTCAAGATGCGAACCAAGTCATCGACCGTCAATTGCTCAAGAGCAGCAAAGACAGGCAAGCGCCCAATCAACTCAGGGATAATCCCAAATTTTTGAATGTCTTCTGCGATGATTTCTTGCATGTAGGAGCTGTTTTCGTCAATTGCCTTGTTATTTTGGCCGAAACCGATAACTTTTTCACCTAAACGTTGTTTAACGATTTCTTCGATGCCATCAAAAGCACCACCTACGATAAAGAGGATATTTTTAGTATCCACCTGAATCATCTCTTGTTGTGGATGTTTGCGTCCTCCTTGAGGCGGCACGCTAGCGACAGTTCCCTCGATAATCTTGAGAAGGGCTTGTTGCACACCTTCACCCGAAACGTCACGTGTGATAGACACATTCTCGCTCTTCTTGGCAATTTTGTCAATTTCATCTACGTAGATAATCCCACGTTCTGCACGTTCGATGTTAAAGTCAGCAGCCTGCAAAAGTTTGAGGAGGATATTTTCCACGTCCTCACCCACATACCCAGCCTCAGTCAGAGCTGTCGCATCTGCAATAGCAAAAGGCACATTCAAGCTCTTAGCCAAAGTCTGAGCCAAGAAAGTTTTCCCTGAACCAGTTGGACCAATCATCAGGATATTTGACTTCTGCAAATCCACATCTTCTGACTCTTCACGCGTATCGTGGAAATTGATGCGTTTGTAGTGGTTATATACAGCCACTGCCAAGGCACGTTTGGCACGATCCTGACCGATGACATAGTGGTTCAAGATATTGAGGAGCTCGATTGGTTTTGGTACTTCAGACAAGTCTGCCAAAACTTCCTCGGCCAACTCCTCCCGAATGATTTCCTGGGCCAACTCCACACATTCATTACAGATAAAGGCGTTGTTCCCAGCGATTATTTTCTTTACTTCTTCTTGGCTTTTGCCACAAAATGAGCAATAAACCATCATATCATTTTTCCTATTTGTAGGCATGATTTCCTTCCATTCTAATTTATCATTCTATCTAAAATAAGGTCATATAAAAAGCGTGGACACTGTTCACCAGATTGGTAAAAGCATTCAACCAGAGTAAAGCAGACAGTCCATAGCGCTTCTTACGAAAAGCCTGTGCTCCAGTCAAAATACAGATCACACACAAAAAAGCTGTAAAAAATCCAAATATACTGCGCTCCATTAGACTTCCTTTCTATCTCGGTATTCGATGGTAAAATCATAGTCGTTTTTCTCATCACGGGTGTAAGATTTGCTTGCGACCGTCTCAAAACGAGACAAGTCAAACTCATCAGGGAAATAGGTATCTCCCTCCACCTGAGCATGAATCTGTGTCACGATGATTTCATCTAAATACGGCTCAAAAGCCTGAAAAATCTGTTTTCCGCCAATGATATAGAGATTTTTTTCCTGACTCTGATACCACGCTAAAACAGACTCCACATCTTGAAATACGAGCGCCCCATCTATGACTTCTTCGCTATTGCGCGTTAAAATCAGGGTTTGCCGTTTTGGAAGCAGACGACGTCCCATGCCATCAAAAGTCACTCGTCCCATCAGTATAGCATGATTTAAAGTTGTTTCCTTAAAATGTTGCAACTCTGCCGGCAAATGCCAAGGGAGACGATCTTCCTTCCCAATCACACCTTTTTCATCTTGGGCCCAAATGGCTATGATTTTCTTTGTCATGCTTCCGTCCTTTTTATTGATACTACTATTTTATCAAAATTCTCCCAAAAAGGCTGTTTTGAAACGCGCGCAAAAGAGAGAAAAGGAGCAGGCTTCATTAAGCATGCTCCTCTCGTCCCTAGGACATATATTTTTTTGCTTCTGATTCGATTTTTTCGACCACTTCTTGGATACTCAGTCCAGTTGTGTCAAGGTAAACCGCATCCTCAGCCTGCTTGAGAGGTGAGGTTTCACGATGACTATCCTTGTAGTCACGCGCAGCAATCTCTTCTTTCAGCGTTTCAAGGTCTGTTTCAATCCCTTTAGCAATATTTTCCTTGTAACGACGCTCTGCTCTTTCTTCAACAGAAGCCACTAGGAAAATCTTGAGTTCAGCTTGTGGTAAAACAACTGTCCCGATATCACGCCCATCCATGACGATACCACCTTGCTGAGCAATCTCTTGCTGGAGCGAAACCAGTTTCTCACGCACTTCAGGAATGGCAGAAATGCTTGAAACCTTGTTGGTTACTTCATTTTCACGAATCGGATGAGTAATCTCAACATCCCCTACAAAAACAAGTTGCTCACCTGTTTCTGAACGACCAAAACTAATGGGGTGTTGGTTAAGAAGCTCAAGAAGTTGGTCTACATTTCCTGCATCCAACTGATGCTTGAGCGCTATATAAGTCGCAGCACGGTACATAGCACCTGTATCCAGATAAGTGTAACCAAAATCCTTAGCGACAATCTTTGCGACCGTACTCTTACCACTCGAAGCTGGGCCATCGATAGCAATTTGAATAGTCTTCATGATTGACTCCTATCTTGTCTTAATCACATCACCTGGGTTGGCAAACCAAGATCCAGATGACATGTGAGAAGGATTTAGGGCTTCTAGCTGGGCAATGGAAATCCCTGCACGTTGAGCAAGAGCTGCTTCTCCCTCTCCAGGCTGTACTGTAAGTGTTCCTTCACCCTCTGTAGTATGTTCTTCCGAACTGCTCTGTGAAGGTGTTGATTCAGAAGAAGCTGTTTCCTCTACCTTGCTACTTGAAGATGATGATTCTTCCACTTTAGAACTTGAACTTGTAGAAGGAGACGATGCATCATAGAAGTCCTTCAAAGATGAAGTACGATTGCTTCCACCGGTTGATAGGTAAATCAATACAACTACCATCGCTACAACAATTACAAAGAAGAGGCTAGCTAGAACTGTCAAGACACGATTGGCAACAACGCCTTTCCCTTTTTGTTTCCGGTGTCGACGCTCTGATCTTGTTTCTTCCTCATTGTTTTCGTAAATATCTTCTTGCCACGGTTCTTTTTCCATACCTTACTCCTTGTTTTTTTTACATTTTCTTATTACAATATAAATATGAAAGTCACACTTATACCCGAACGGTGCATCGCCTGCGGGCTTTGCCAAACCTATTCTGAACTCTTTGATTACCATGATAATGGAATCGTTCGATTTTACGATGATCCAGTCGAATTGCAAAGAGAAATCGCTGAGACCAGCGATGTTCTGGAGGCCATCAAAAATTGTCCTACACGTGCACTCCTAAAAGATCCATCGTAGGAAGCAGGAAATAAATATAATTGATTTTTTCTCATTTTTCCCACACTTACTAGTTTAGCATATTTCTAGGTAAAATTATAGTCTTTTTTGGTTATTTTTTTCCTTCAACAAGAGAAAGGTCACTTTTTTCTTTGACGAGATAGAGTGGTCTTTTTTTGGTTTCTAGGTAAATCTTACTGATATACTTACCAAGAATCCCAATTGTCAGGAGTTGAATCCCTCCAAGAAAGAGAATGACAGCCATCAAAGACGTCCAACCAGATGTCGGATTTCCCAAGATAAGAGTCCGAAACACTACAAAAAATGTCATCACAAACGAAAGAAAACAAGATAGAAGTCCTGCTACAAAGGCTATACTCAAGGGGAAATCTGAAAAGTTAAGAATCCCTTCAATCGAGTAGAAAAAGAGTTGTCTAAAACTCCAACTGGTCTTGCCAGCCTGTCGTTCAACGTTTGGATAATCAAGATAGTGCGTTTTAAAACCCACCCAGGCAAAGAGTCCTTTAGAAAAACGATTGGACTCGGTCAGTGTTAAAATAGCATCTACCACAGACCTTCTCATCATGCGAAAATCACGGACACCTGAGGGCAAGGCCACTGGGCTAATTTTTTGCATGAGGCGGTAAAAGAGGTCAGCACAGAAACTGCGGAAAAAGGGTTCCCCCTCCCGACTAGTTCTCCGTGTCCCAACACAGTCTATATCTGCATTTTGGTCTAGTAAGGCTTTCATCTCAAGTAGCATACTAGGAGGATCCTGAAGGTCTGCATCCATCACGACCACCAAGTCTCCAGTTGCATGCTGCAAGCCTGCGTATAAGGCTGCCTCTTTCCCAAAATTTCGTGAGAATGAGACATAACGGACCGCAGGATTTTGCTCCCGATAGGCCTTCAAAAGCTCCAAGGTCCCATCGCTTGAGCCATCGTCTACAAATACATATTCGACCTCTGCTCCCAAGTCAGGAAGCAGAGCTTCCACAGACTGATAAAAAAGAGGAAGTACTTCCTCTTCGTTTAGACATGGGACAATGATCGAAATCATCATCTTAGTCTTCAAATCCATTTGGATGCTTGCTTTGCCAACGCCATGCGTCTTCACACATTTGGGTGATGTCGAGTTCTGCTTCCCAGCCCAGTTCTGCTTTGGCTTTTGCCGGGTCTGAGTAGCAGGCAGCGATATCACCTGGGCGACGTTCTACGATGCGGTAAGGAATAGAACGACCCACTGCTTTTTCCATGTTTTGGATAATTTCAAGAACGGAGTAACCTTTACCAGTTCCAAGGTTATAAATGTTTAGACCTGAACCTTTTTGGAGTTTTTTCAGAGCTGCAACGTGACCTTTGGCTAAATCGACAACGTGGATATAGTCACGAACCCCAGTTCCATCTTCTGTATCGTAATCATCTCCAAAGACTTGTACTTGTTCCAGTTTGCCAACTGCTACTTGTGAAACATAAGGCAAAAGATTATTTGGAATGCCGTTTGGATTTTCTCCTAGGTCTCCACTTTCATGCGCTCCGATTGGGTTAAAGTAACGAAGCAAGACCACATTCCATTCTGAGTCAGCCTTGTAGATATCGGTCAAAATTTCCTCTAGCATGAGCTTGGTACGACCGTATGGGTTGGTCACTGAAAGCGGGAAATCTTCTAGGATTGGAACTGTATGAGGATCTCCGTAAACTGTCGCAGAAGAACTGAAGATGATGTTCTTACAGTTGTTTTCTTCCATAGCTTTTAGAAGGCTAACAGTTCCAGCGATATTGTTGTCATAGTAGGTAAGAGGGATACGGGTTGATTCACCAACAGCCTTCAAACCCGCAAAGTGAATGACACCAGTCGGTTCTTCCTGCTTGAAAATATCTCTGAGTGTATCTGTGTCACGGATATCTGCCTCATAAAAAGGAATCTCAACTCCTGTGATTCTTTCAACAACTTCTAAACTTTTACGATTGCTATTGACAAGATTATCCACCACAACCACTTGATGACCTGCTTGGATCAACTCAATAACAGTGTGGGTTCCGATAAATCCAGCACCACCAGTTACCAAAATCTTTTCTTGCATCTTTCTTCCTCGATTCTCGGATTATTTTTTCTTATTTTATCATTTTTGATAGGGAATGTCATTTGACATCCTAAACTACCTGCTAAAATTTCAGTAAAATTTTATTCGCTTTTTACTCGTTTGACATAGTTTTCAATTGGATATTTTACTGGATCCAAAGTCAACTCCTTGTCTTGGACAAGTTGAGCTAGATGATATCCGATGATTGGACCCGTTGTGAGACCTGATGAACCTAGACCACTAGCCGCATAGGCACCTGCTAAGCCAGGTACTTCCCCAAAGAAAGGGGAGAAATCACTGGTATAGGCACGGATTCCTACTCGCTCACCTCTTTTAGTAGCTTCAGCCAAGGCTGGGTAGTATGGCAAGGCTGCTTCCTCCATTTGTTGAAGCAAGGGTTCATCCACCGTCAAGTCAAATCCCATATCATTTTCATGGGTAGCACCTAGGGACAATTTCCCACCTGCAAAAGGAATCAAATCCCACTCCCCTTCTGGCATGACAACAGGGTAAGATTTCATATCTTTGGTAAGTTGATAATCTCGTAGTTGTCCCTTTTGGGGACGAACATCTACCTCATATCCTAAAGGTTTCAAAATGTCCCCCAACCAAGCTCCCGACGCCAAAATAACTTGATCAAACACTTCTTCACCAATCTGGTAACCGGATGCTAAAGGTGTCAGACTCACTTTTTCTTTGACCAGCTTGACCTGACTGGCTTCTAGCAAACGAGTCACTAAGAGCTGGCCATCCACCCGTGCCCCACCAGAAGCGTAGATCAGGCGGTCGAATCCCTGCAAGCCAGGAAATAATTCATTTGCAGACGCTTGGTCTAGAATGGCTAATTGACCTATCAAGGGAGATTCTTCTCTGCGCTGGAGGGCTAGTTCATAGAGTTCTTCTAACTTGGATTCATCCTTTTTCAAGAGAAAAACTCCCGAACGCTGGTAAAAGTCGATCTCCTGTCCTGATTTTTCTAAATCAGCCAACAAATCCACATAAAAGTCAGCCCCCAAGCGCGCCATCTTGTACCAAGCTTTATTGCGGCGTTTGGAAAACCAAGGACTGATAATTCCTGCTGCAGCCTTGGTTGCTTGCCCCTGTCCATGGTCAAAAACGGTCACCTCTAGGTCAGCTTCTTTAGAGAGGTAGTAGGCAGCTGTTGCCCCCACAATTCCTGCTCCAATAATGGCAACTTTTTTCATTGTCTTCACCTTCTAACTAGATAAGGTGGAAAGGATTAGTCGATGCTTGACTAGGCACAATATCAATGCCCCAGCCCTTCTCTGCCTTCCATTGAGTAAGAAGTTCTGCGATTTTTTCCACAAAAAGCACTTCTATATAGTGGCCTGGGTCCAATGCCAACAGGCCATCAGAAAGCATATCCTGGGCTGTGTGATAGTAGATATCGCCAGTGATATAAACATCTGCCCCCTTTGCTAAAGCATCCTTATAGAAAGACTGCCCGCTACCACCACAGATAGCTACTCTTGAAATAGGCTTCTGCAAATCACTCTCGTGATAATGGACCATGCGAAGACTATCTAGACCAAAGACTTGCTTGACATGTTGGGCCAATTCCCCAAATGTCTGAGGTTGAACATTCCCAATACGTCCAATTCCACGTTCTGGACCTGTCTCCTGCAGATAGGTCGTTTCCTCAATACCTAACATCTGACAGAACCAGTCATTGAGGCCATTTTCAACGATGTCAATATTGGTATGGCTGACATAAACGGCAATGTCATGCTTGATAAGGTCGATGTAAATCTGATTTTGTGGGCGGCTGGCTACCAAATCCTTAATCGGACGAAAGATTGGCGCGTGCTTGACGATAATCAAGTCCACACCCTTTTCAATGGCTTCAGCAACCGTCTCTTCACGAATATCGAGGACAACCATAACCCTTTGGATCTCCTTGTCTAGAGTACCGATTTGCAGGCCACGACTGTCACCCTCCATTGAAAATTCCTGAGGGCAAAAGGCTTCATAAGCTTGTATTACTTCACTTGCTAGCATGGAGAACCTCCTTTATGGCTTGAATTTTATCTACTAAAACTTGTCGTTCCTCCATATTTTTTTCTGGAATTTGATGAAGGGCTAATTCTAACTTAGCAGCTTCTTTTTGCCATTTTTGGACAAAGACTGGGCTGACTTCTTTGGACAAGATAGGTCCAAAACGGACATCACTGGCTGATAGCTTCATTTGTCCTGCTTCCACCACTAGAATTTCATAAAACTTGCCAGCTTCTTCTAAGATGCTTTCTGCTACAATCTGAAATCCGTGCTCTTGTAACCAGATGCGCAAATCGTCTTCACGATTATTGGGTTGGAGGATCAAACGCTCTACATTAGCTAGCTTGTCCAAGCCTTCTTCCAATATGGTAGCAATCAAACGGCCACCCATACCAGCAATGGTGATAACCGATACTTGGTCTGCCTCTTCAAAGGCTGCCAAGCCATTGGCTAAACGAACTTGGATTTTCTCCTTTAAGCCGTGAGCCTCAACATTTTTGACCGCTGACTGGTAGGGTCCTTCCACCACTTCCCCTGCAATAGCGCTTTTGATTTGGCCTCTTTCAACCAAGTCAATTGGCAGATAAGCATGGTCACTCCCCACATCTAGTAACACAGCACCTTGTGGCACAAAGGAAGCTACCAATTCTAATCTCTTTGAAATCATCTTCTCTCACTTTCCAAAACTCTATTACCTCTTATTATACCACATTTCAGCTAGCAATCTTGCACCTAAAAAGACCGCAATCCACAGATTGCAGCCTTTCTTTATTTTCTGGATTGGTAACGACTAGTTAGAATGAAAATCACGGTAAAGACAGCCATCATGACAAGGTAAACAGGGAATGTTTGTCCTGTCAAGGTCGAAATTTCAAGCAGTTTCTGGATCATTGGGAAAAGAGCTGTGGCTAGGAAGCCTCCTACTGACCAGACAATCAAGAGGACACGCCAGAGAGTAAATGGCATGCAGGCTCTAAATACGGATAAGAAACCAATTGACCCAAGGAGATAATAGAGTAGGGTTGAGATTTCTAACTCAGACCAACCTTGACTAGCCCCAAAGATTTTGACAAAAAGAACGCTGAACACGACCATGAGGGCACTTGGTAGGGCACGAAGCATGGATTTTCTGAGGAAGTTTGGTTCAACAGGCTTGATATTTCGCTCAAAAGTCAGAACGAATGGTGGGAAACCTTCCACGAATTGGTCAATCATGGTAATCTGGATTGGAATGAAGGGGAAAATCAAGATCCACTCAGACCGTCCCAGAAGAACACTGGCGATACAGATAACTGCTAACAAGAAGGAATAGATTGTCTTTATCAAGAAAATCGGTGCAATATGGGCGATGTTATTGACCACACGACGACCTTCAAAGAGAATCTCAGGAACATCATTAAAGTCAGAGTTCAAGAGAACCAGATTAGCAATCTGACGAGTCGCAGGATCTCCTTCAGCCATAACGATAGAACAATCTGCTTCGCGGAGAGCTAGGATATCGTTGACACCATCCCCTGTCATTGCCGTTGTATGCCCTGCTTTTTTCAGAGTTTGGATGATGAGTTTCTTTTGATGAGGGGAAACACGTCCGAAAATAGCTGTCTCTTCAGCCATGGCAACCAATTCCTCATCTGTGATTTTTGAGCAATCTACATAGCTGTGATAGTCTACAAAGCCAGCCTTCTGGGCAATGCTGGAAACCGTAACTGGATTGTCGCCAGAGATAATCTTGAGACCCACTTCCTGAGAACGGAGGTAGTCCAGCGTCTCAGCGGCTCCTTCTCGAATGGGGTCCAAGATTTCCAGCAAGGCCAGGGCCTGAATGTCAGACGGTTTCTGTGGTTTATGATGATCAAGTTTTTCCTGACTGAGTGCCAAGACCAAGACACGCGACCCTCTCTCTAGGGCCTCTCTAGCTTCTGGGACTTCAGAGTCCAACAACATCTCAGGCGCACCTAAGAAAACCGTACCTAGCCCTTCTAACTCCATAGCTCCCCACTTGCGATCGCTTGAGAAAGGAAGATTCGAAAGCATGCGATAGGCTATTTCTCCCACAAAACGCTGGCGAATAGCCTGGGCTGTTGGATTTTTATCCTCACTGTGAGCTATGTAGCTGGTCAGAATGTTAGTAATAGCCTCTTCACCATACGTTTCCGTCAGCGGAAGAACTGCCTCCACCTGCATCTTTCCTTGAGTGATGGTTCCCGTCTTGTCCAGACAGAGCATATCCACGCGCGCCAAGGTCTCAACAGAGTACATCTCCTGCACCAAGACCTTTTTCAAGCCCAGCTTGATCACCGCAGTCAAGAGCGAAGTGATGGTCAAAAGGGCAATTCCCTTGGGCAACATACCCAAAAGTGCTGTCGAAGTATTCACTACAGAAGACTTGAGGGGCAAGCCTTTTAACATCAAGGCTTCTAGGAGGAGAGCTAGACCAAAGGGAATGATAATCTTCCCAGTAAAGCCTGCTAGCTTGTCCAGTGATTTCATGATACGAGAGTTGATGGGTTTCACTGTCTTAGCTTCCAGCATGAGTTTGGAAGCATAGTTGTCTGCCCCGACATGGTGAACTTGAGCCAAAACTGCGCCACTGGCTAGGAAACTCCCTGATAAAAGCAAGGCATCCACTTCTTTTTGCACCAAATCACTCTCACCCGTCAACATGGCTTCATTGACTTCCGCAAATCCTCCCAGAACCAGAGCATCACTAGGAATCTGCTCCCCAGCAGACAAACGAATGACATCTCCTAGAACCAACTCTTCTGGATCGAGAGCAACTTCTTGACCCTCACGAATGGTTTTGACTTTTTCCTTGGTCATGAGATTGAGCTTGTCCACCATGTGTTTGGCCCGGAGCTCGGTCACAATCCCAGAAAAAGCATTAAAGCAAATAACGGCAAAGAAGACCAGATTGCTCCAAGCCTGAACAAAGGCCAGCGCTAGGGCAATAGCAAAGTTTAATGCGTTAAAAAGTGTAAAAACATTTCGTTTGAAGATTTGCCAAGTACTGGTACTGGCTGAAGCGGTAAAGTCATTGACCAAACCTTGAGCCTGTCTTTCCTTGACTTCTCTTTGGGTTAATCCCATAATCTTATTTTTATCCATAAATTCTATCATATCATTTTTTTTAAAAGAATTCTAATCCCATCTAAAACTGTTGGCTGATAACTGAAAAAGTTTGCCAGTAGTCTTTTGATAAGGTATAATAATAAAAGCAATACAATCGAAGGAGATCTCATGTTTTATACTTATTTGCGTGGACTAGTCATGCTGATCTTGTGGTCCATCAATGGCAATGCCCACTATCACAATACTGATAAAATCCCTAGCCGAGACGAAAACTATATCCTCGTCGCTCCTCATCGTACTTGGTGGGATCCTGTATATATGGCTTTTGCGACCAAGCCAAAACAGTTCATCTTTATGGCCAAAAAAGAACTGTTTAACAACCGTATCTTTGGCTGGTGGATCCGTATGTGTGGCGCCTTTCCTATCGACCGAGAAAAACCTAATGCCTCTGCCATCAAGTACCCTATCAACGTCCTCAAAAAAAGCGACCGCTCTCTCATCATGTTCCCAAGCGGGAGCCGTCACTCAAACGATGTCAAGGGTGGAGTTGCCTTGATTGCCAAAATGGCCAAGGTACGTATCATGCCGGTCACCTACACAGGTCCCATGACCTTAAAAGGTTTGGTTAGCCGTGAACGTGTGGATATGAACTTTGGAAATCCTATCGATATCTCAGACATCAAGAAAATGAATGATGAAGGGATTGAAATGGTTGCAGACCGTATCCAAGCAGAATTCCAACGTTTAGACGAAGAAACCAAGCAATGGCACAATGATAAAAAACCAAATCCACTCTGGTGGTTTGTCCGCATCCCTGCCCTCTTCCTTGCTGTGATTGTTGGTATCCTAACGATTATCTTTACCTTCTTCGCAAGTTTTATCTGGAATCCAGATAAGAAGAGAGAGTCTCTTGGTTAAAAAATACAATTATCCCTTGGCAAAAGCCAAGGGATAATTCTTTTATTCGATTTTCCATTTTTGGGCCAACCAGCAGGAAAAGGCTAGAAAGCGCTCAGCCACTTGCTCATGATGTCCATAAGGATCAAAGACAAACTGACCAGTCGGATATCGTTGCTGAAGACTGGTATGGATCTGCTCAGCGTAGACTGGTGCTTGAGCCAAGCGATTGGTATGATGGGCTCCTTCTGTTTGACCATTCTGTAAATACAGCAAACAGTCCAAATTTTTCACCTTTTCTTCCTTACAGAAAGAAACAAAATCAGGAAACCAAAAGGAACCACAGATAGAGAAGATACAGGAGACCTTGTCAAAATAGAAAAGACTGTATACTGCCGCCAAACCACCTAATGAGTATCCTCCATAGGCAAGGCGATTTTTGTCCAGGCGATAAAGCGACTGCAACCTGTCTAAAAGACCTCCAAATAAATGACCATGATAGGCCTTCGCCTGACCGCCAAAATCTGGAGCTCCATCTCTCAGAGCAGATGCCTTCCATGGAGTGTAGTCATCTAGGCGATTTTCAGAAGTCAAACCCACTAAAATCACAGATTCTGAAAGGGAAGATAGAAAATTCAAGTTTCCATCATTCAAGAGAATCGCTGGATAGATTTGATTGGGATCATAGGTTGAAGGAAGGCTGACCTTGACTTGGATCCCTTCCCAATCAAACTCATTATTTATTGATAAAGTCATTGATTTTCTCAAGGGAATCAATCACTGCTGGACCATAGTCCATCAACTCATCGTAAGAAATGGTCATGATTTTTTGATTCTTAATTGCAGGAACGTTTTCTAAAACTTCATTTGCCTTCATCAACTCTACTGCATTGGCATCCAATTTTTTATTGCGGTCGCTGGTCACATAGATAATCAACTCAGGATCCATTGACACGAGATTTTCCAAGGTCAAGCCTGATGTTCCCGTTGCGACATTGGTATAACCAAGTTGATTTAGTAGGCTTTCTTGCAAAGCAGACTTGTAAGCACCAAAGGTTTCGTCATTATAAGCAACCATAATCAAAGCCTTTTTCTTTTCACCTTGGCTTGCTGGGTTTGCTTTCTTAACAGCGTCAATTTTAGCTTGTAATTGGGCTGCGTATGCATTAGCCTTGTCCTGAACATTGAAAATCATTCCAAGATTTTTAACGTCTTCTACAATATTTCCCAAATCTTGCTGAATCGTTGAGAGAGAAGCTTTTTGCGTATAGACTGGGATTTTGTTTTCATTCCAAGTGTTAACTGTCCCCAAGGATTTTTCAGAAAACATCATGTTTCGACCCATCACCGCATCTGGCTCATAAGAAAGGACTGTCTCTTGAGAGACTGTTTTTTTATCACCGATTTGAGGAATGGTCGCAATCGCGTCCTTGTATTTGTCTGTTACAGCATTGTCAGGGTTGAGCATGCCAGCAATTTTATCCTTCAAGCCTAACTCCAATAAGATTTCAGTGGTTGAAAGATTGTTGGTGATAACTTTTTCAGGTGCCTTGTCAAAGACTTGTTCGACTTCATTTCCCTTAACATCATAGGTTTTAACCGTTAACGGATAAGTCGTCTCTGTGCTGGCCTTTTGACTTGTTTCTGTGCTAGACTGCGTGGTAGCTTTTTCTGTAGTAGTGTTGCCACAAGCTGCCATGGTTAGGGTAGCTACTGTTACGAGTAAAATGCTTAGTGTTTTTTTCATCTTGTTTTCCTTTTCATTCTTATAAATAGTGAATCATAGCTTGCTGATCCTCGGTCCAAGTCACCTGACTTTGAACTCCATATACAGTTTGCAATGACTCAGGGGTGATGGTCTCCTTTGGAGTTCCTTGGTAAAGGATTTCTCCCTCTTTCATCAGATAGAGATAATCCGAATAGCGACAAGCAAGTTGAATGTCATGTAGGACAACTAGAACATTGACCTTGAGATTCTTCACAATGGCCAACAAGTCTAGCTGATACTTGATATCCAGGTGATTGGTTGGTTCGTCCAGGAGCAAGAGAGTCGGTTCTTGCGCTAAGGCGCGGGCTAATAAGACTCGTTGTTTCTCCCCCCCTGACAGAGACGAATAGAGACGAGTTTTCTTCTCAAGCATATCCACCTTGACGAGAGCATCTTGAACGAGGACATAATCTCTTTCCTTTTCCTTCTGTAGAAAAGAGAGGTGGGGAGTTCTTCCCAGCAAGACGATTTCCTCAACTGTACAATCAAACTGCAATTGATTAAACTGGGTTACAACTGCCATTTGCTTGGCTGTTTCTTTGAGTGACCAATGCTCCAGTGGCTTTCCATCTAGTATTATCAAGCCTTTGTCCGCCTTTTCCTGACGATAGAGGAGTTTAAGCAGGCTGGTTTTTCCACTTCCATTTGGCCCTAATATCGTGTGGAATTGATGTCCCTCAACCGTAAGAGAAACTCCTTTGAGGATTTTTTTCTCTCCTAGTCCAAAGTGGACATCCTGACAAATCAAGTCCATATCAGGCCCTCACCTCCCTTCGCCTACCTCCAACAATGTAGATAAAGAAGGGAGCACCTACTAAGGCTGTGAAAATACCAATAGGCAGCTCTGCGTTTGGAATGATGATACGAGAGAGTACATCTGCCCAGATGACAAAGAGGGCACCCAGCAAGGTTGCAATGGGAAAAAGCCTCCTGTAATTCGTTCCTACTAACCCTCGAGCTAAGTGAGGAGTAATCAGACCGACAAATCCAATAATCCCACAAGTTGCCACTAAGACAGCTGTCAGCACAGCCACCATGGTCACATAAAGATACCAATAGAAGCGTAAGGGAATTCCCAACGTTAAAGCAGCCTCATCTCCCATCATCATCGCATTAAAAACACGATACTGGGTAGAGAAAAATAGAAAAGCCATTCCTACTACTATAGTTGGCAGAACCAAGTCAGACCAGGTAGTTCCAGCAAGCGAACCCATGGTCCAAAACTTAATGGTCATCACACTGTCCGCATTAGCGCCAACTGAGATAATAAAGTTGGAAAATGCCAGAAAGAGAGCATTGACCACCGTTCCTGATAAGATCAGACTAGAAGTCGTCATCCTTCCCTGCATAGAGGCAATGATGAGGACAGCAATGGTTGCCAAAATAGCTCCAAGAAAAGCTCCAAGGCTAATCACTAATTTTAAACCAAGAATGATGCTCAAGGTTGCCCCTAGAGTTGCACCCGCAGAAATTCCTAAGACATAAGGCTCTGCGATGGGATTGTTCACTGTGGACTGCATCACGCTACCACACATAGAAAGACCAGCCCCAACTATCAGACCTAACAATACTCGGGGGAATCTCATATTCCATACAATGACAAGAGTAGATTTGGAAACCTCTCCTATCTCAAGAGGAAATCCCAATTTGCTCAAAATGATCCGATAGGTATCTCCTAGATCAATCGCAACGGATCCCATAGAAACTGCTAGAAAGAGGGAAATTCCTAAAACACTTAGCAAAATACCTAAAAACAACACAAATTGCAGGTCCCGTCGGCTTCCAGAAAATTTGGAAAGCATGCAAACCTCCTTTGATAGAATCTTAAAAATTTAGAAAATTCTCATAAAAAGTATACCATATTTCTATTAGATGGACAAGGATAGAGACATATATAGAAAAAGCCCTCTGAAGTCAGAGAGCTGATTTGAGCTCGGGCTAAAACGTTTATAGACTAGGCGACAAGCCGAAGATTGTACTATAAAACTAGTGAAAATAAAAAATCTCCCCGAAGAGAGATGATCTGGTTTATTTTAGCTTACAGTGCTAGGAACCGTAACCGAAGATAATACTTGAGTATATCGAGGTAGGGTGAAAAAAGTAAAAAAGCTACCCAATTTAGAGTAGCTTCATTATCAAGATATGCTCAATTGAACACGGCCTAAGCAAGCGGATAAAAACAAAAAGCCCTCTGAAATCAGAGAGCTTTATTCTTGCTGGATAAAACGTTTATAGACTAGGCGACAAGCCGAAGATTGTACTGATGGTACATTGAGGCGAAGACAACGAAGTATAGAAACGTTTTAGACGCAAGATTAACGACGAAGTCCGAGAGAGTTGATTAACTCACGGTAACGGTTAACGTCGTTTTTACGCAAGTATGCAAGCAAGTTACGACGGCGACCGATTTTCTTCATCAATCCACGGTAAGTAGCGTGGTCTTTTTTGTGTTGTTTGATGTGTTCGTTAAGGTGGTTGATTTCCCAAGTAAGGACAGCAACTTGAACCTCTACTGAACCTGTATCACCTTCGTGACGTGCATATTGTGCGATGATTTCATTTTTTTTCTCTTTTGAGATTGCCATGATTTTTCTCCTTTTTATTTGGCTTCATCCGAGTGACAGGTTGGCATGCCTGTAACCAAGAAGAAGTTATTTGTCTTTACGACAGTTCTTATTCTACCAAGAAGCAGAGACTTTGTCAACTGATTTACTGTTTAAACCCGTGAATTACTCTACTGATTTCAGGGCTTCGAGCATATCCACTTTTCTCAAGTGGTGATTGACAAATAGGCCTAATAAGGCTAAGATTACAGTCACTGCGACGATTGGAAGCGCATAGACTTCCCAGCTAACTTGTGGATAAAAAAGTATGGTGGCAGGTGAAATCATTTGAATCAAAAATTGATGTAAATAGTGGCCAGCTACCAAACCGAGAACAATCCCCACAAGGGACAGCACCATAGTCTCGCGGTAGATATAGAGGGTCACTTCTTTATTGTGGAAACCGAGAACCTTAATAGTGGAAAGTTCGCGGATACGTTCTGCCACATTGATATTCGTGAGATTGTAAAGAATGACAATGGCTAGTAAGACGGAAACAAGGACAAGGATTGCCATGGTTTTATTGAGAGAATTGGCTACAGATTCAAAGAGGTGGATAGCCGTTGCATTTTGGACGACCCCAGAAACAGTAGCTTTTTCCATGAAAATAGCCGCTTCTTTCTCCGTATTGGAAGGTGTTGGGTCTTTTAATTTTACTAGGTAGGTATTGTCTTGCGGACTGGGTCCATAGACTTGTTCGTAAGTCGCTCGTTTGAGATAAACAAAGTGTCCAACGTAGTTTTCAGAAATAGCCGCGACCTTGATTTCCTTCCCATCAAGCTCTAGCTCATCTCCAACCGTAACACCTGCTAGTTGGGCTAATTTTTGACTCACGACCGCTCCATCGGTGACCTGCACCTCTCGCCCATTTTCCTCTAATATGATAAAAGGCTTAAAGTCTTCTCCACTAGTAACCATCATAGTGATGGTTTGAAGTCCTGCTTTTCCTTTGAAATCTTTTTCAATGGATTTAGAGTAAATCTTTTGATAAGCATAGATAGATTCAGCCTGCAAGGCGGTTTCTAAATCTGCTTTTTCTTGCTCACTCGCACTGCTCTTTTCCGCTACAATCATCTGGTATTGCTGGATTTGTTCAAATTGGCGCTCGACAACTCCTCCCACAGATGACTGAATGCCAAGACCTGCAAATAGGAGAGCAACTGAACCTGCAACTCCAAAAATGGTCATCAACATCCGTTGCTTATAACGAAAGATATTTCTTGCCGTAACCTTATGAGTAAAACTCAAACGACTCCAAATAAAGCTCAGGCGTTCCAGCAAAATCTTTGATCCCTTAACGGGAGGTTTGGGAAGTAAGAGTTGGGCTGCTTCATCGTGTAATTCCCTCCGCGCTACCAGATAAGCCGGCAAAACGCTGGATACCCAACTTAAAGCTAGGGCAAGGAGACTATAAGACCAATAGAAATACTCGTGACTTTTTCCAACAACCATCCCAGCTGTTATAACATCTGAAATCACCCCTGCAAGAAGATAATGTCCAAGAAGTGTTCCTATAAGGGTTCCCACAGTTCCTGCAAGAAAACCATAGAGGACAAACTTGGCAACAATATCTCGGTTGCGGTAACCCAAGGCCTTGAAAATGCCTGCATTGGTGCGCTCTTCGTCTACAAAGCGAGTCATCGTTGTAAAGGTCACCATCGCAGCGACCATATATAGCACCACTGGGAAAATATTGCCGATAGAACGGATACTTGTTGATACATTGCTGTACATGAGGTAACCTTGTCCGCCTGGTATGGTTTGGCGATTGTATACGTGGTATTTCGGCTCTGCCAGTTCATCAAGCTCTTTCTGACGCTGTTCAAGCTTCTCTTTTTCCTTAGTTAGATCACTCTCTGTCTGAGCCAGTTTTTCTTTTTTAGTCGCCAGTTCTTCCTTAGCTTTTGTCAGATGTCCCTTGATTTGACTCTTTTGCGGTTCTGGTAAAGCGGTCGCTTGTTCTTCTTGCGTTTTCAAGCGACTTTCGGCCTGCTCTAACTGACTCTTGCCATTTTGAAAGTTGCTTTCAGCAGTTTGGAGCTGTTCTTTCCCCTCTTCCAAGCTCTTTTGCCCATTTACTTTGATACCTGCCAATCTTTTTTGACCATTATCGGCTAGCAAATCTTGCAACTCTTCCTGATGTTGGGTTCGTTTGGTCCTATAGTCTGATGAAAAAGCATCCAGGTTTTTTAAATCATCATAGCGCACACGCGCAATACTATAAACATCTGAGTCAAACTGACTTGGTAAAATCACTCCATAGCCAGCCAAGCTTCCATTTCCACTACTAGCACTTCCTAAATCTTCTTTAGAAAGAATCTCACCCGACTGAACAAATCCAGTAATTGTAAAAGTTTGGGATTTTACGATGGACTTTTCTTCTTTCTTAGTAAAGGTAATGGTCTGCCCAATCTGATAGCGGTCTTTCCAGAAATCAGCTAAGGCAATTTCCTCATCAGCTTCTGGCAGTCGCCCTTCTGTCACTTGAAAGGTTGAAATGCTCTCTGGTTTGGAATAAAGTCGAACTGCTTCCTCACCATTTTCAACGGTTAGGTCTGCCATATAGCCAAACTCAACACTTGCTCCTTGAAGGGTCTTTAGTTCGTCTTGGTCTTCTTTGTCCAAGCCATAATCAGCTATTACGGCCAGATCCAGGGTATTGGCTTTACGGAGATAATCCCCTGCCGTGCGTTCCATGTTTGGACTGGCTACTTTAAGACCTACTAGGGCTAAAGAACCCAGCATCATCAAGGTCAAGATAGAAACAAAGCGTCCCTTTGAAGTCGTCACTGACTGAAATAGGTCTTTCCGATATGTTTTTTTCATGCTAATACTCCAATATATCGATATCCTGTGGATGCTCATTAATCGTCACACTCTTAACCGTGGCATCACGCATATGAATCACGCGATCTGCAATAGGGGCTAGCGCGCCATTGTGGGTCACGATAATCACCGTCGTTCCTTTTTGACGAGACATGTCTTGGAGAATTTTCAAGACTTGCTTCCCTGTCTGGTAATCCAAGGCACCTGTCGGTTCATCACAAAGGAGAATTTTAGGATTCTTAGCTACAGCGCGTGCAATGGAGACTCGCTGTTGCTCCCCTCCAGAAAGCTGGGCTGGAAAGTTATTGAGGCGATGACCTAGCCCTACATCTGTCAAAACCTGCTCTGGATCCAAGGCATCTGTCACGATTTCTGAGGCCAATTCCACATTTTCCTTGGCTGTCAGATTGGAGACCAGATTGTAAAATTGAAAAACAAAGCCTACATCTTCACGACGATAGTTTGTTCGTTGGTGCGAACTATAGTTGGCAATATTGGCACCATCAATCCAAATCTCTCCCTCATCATTGGTATCCATACCTCCTAGGAGATTGAGAACCGTTGATTTTCCAGCACCAGAAGCACCAAGGATAATGACCAGTTCCCCCTTTTCAATTTCAAAATTCACATCACGATTAGCCACAATCTCCGTATCCCCAACCTGATAACGCTTGTAGCTGTGTTTCATTTCAATATAAGCCATATCGTTTATCTCCTTTTCAAAGCTCGTTTTCTTAAATCAACAAGATGTTGATTCTAAATCACAAATATTATATAATGGGCTAAGTCAAAAAGCAATAATCAAAAATCAACAAAGTGTTGATTTAAGAAGAAGGAAGATAAAATGGTTCAGAAACGAAAAACTACTACTAAGGAAGACATCAAAGAAGCTTTGATTCAGCTGCTATCAGAGGATAAATTTGAAAATATATCAATTAGTAAACTCTGTAAACGGGCAGGAATTAATAGGGGAACTTTCTATCTACACTATGAAGACAAATATCAAATGATTGACAGTTTTAAAAGTGAAATTATTTCCCAGCTCTACATTTTTTTAGAAAAAGAAAGAGAATCGCCTAGAAAGTTTATGTTAGCCAACTTCTATATATTACGTTCGAACGAACGCCTTATTAACGCCTTGTCCCAAAGTCATTACATAGACTTTCGTGGTGCAATTCGTGAATTTCTAAGTAGCATTATTCTAACTGAAGATCAAAAAGAAAAGACTCGTCATTTCTTATCTGAAAACTTCCAAATTCCTCACAAATACGCTTTGGAAATCTTCTTATCAAGTATTGAAGGAATTATTTCTCTTTGGATTGCTGAGGGAGCTCAAGAAGAACCGGAAGAAATCACGGATATAATCTTATCAACCTATAACTACGAACATTGGCGCTACGAATCAAAAGAAGATTAATTCATCCACCCCACTACAGTATAAACTGCTTCCTCTCATTTTATACTTTTTCAATTAGCTAAATTGCCTTTTTTTAACTTAGATACAAAAAAGCCTAGGAATCCTAGGCTTTCTGTTTATAAATTATTTTCCAAGGTAGTATTCAGAAACTACGTTCAATTTTTCGTCAAATTCGAATACCAATGGTGGGAAGTTAGGGATTTCCACGTCCATGATTTCGTCATCTGACAAGCGTTTGATGTGTTTTACAAGGGCACGGATTGAGTTACCGTGAGCTCCTACGAATACATTTTTACCATCTTTAAGTGCTGGAGCGATTTTGTCTTCCCAGAATGGAAGGGCACGTTCCAAAGTCACTTTCAAGTTTTCAGCATCTGGGATAACTGAGTCGTCAAGTGAAGCGTAACGACGGTCAGTGTGAGCTGAATGCTCATCATCACGGTCCATGTTTGGAGGCAATACATCGTATGAACGACGCCAGATGTGAACTTGCTCATCACCAAATTGTTCCGCAGCTTCAGCTTTGTTTTTACCAGTCAAACCACCGTAGTGACGTTCGTTCAAGCGCCATGATTTTTCAACTGGAACCCACAATTGGTCAGAAGCTTCAAGAGCCAAGTTTGTTGTTTTGATCGCACGTTTCAATACTGAAGTGTAAGCTTGGTCAAATTCGATACCAGCTTCTTTGATCAATTTACCAGCGTCAATCGCTTGTTGTGTACCTTTTTCAGACAAATCAACATCAGCCCAACCAGTGAAAAGGTTAGCTTTGTTCCATTCAGACTCACCGTGGCGAGCAAAAACCAATTTTACCATTAGATGGATTCTCCTTTTATTTTTCGAGGTTTCCCTCGTTTATCTATTCTATTTTACACAATTTTTCACAAAAAAGCTAGTTAAAATCAACTAAAAAGAGAGAACAGTGTCCTCTCATCTAGTTATTATTAATTCGCGATATTCAATCAAGAAACGATTGCAATTATTTGTTATTTAAAGCATCAATTAAACGATCAGTATTCTTAGTTATATTAGTATCATTGTAACGATTATGAATTAGACCTTCAATTGTTTCTTTGCAATTTTCAAGATTAGCTTTTCAAATACTACCACACTGACAAGATGTAATGAAAGATTGTTTCATAATATTCTCCTTTTATTTTTTCAAGTTGTATTACATCATGTTTTCTTATAAAAAAAGCATTTTACTAACATATTCTTTCGCCAGGTAATTCTTTAAATAAAAAAACAACCCTCAAACGGATTGTTTCACTAGACTATCAGACAAGGCCACAGACTTCTTTCAAAAATTTAGAAAAAGAAACAGCGCCTTTAATGATTAGAAATCCTCCTATCCACTCGGTCGCTGAAAGAAATCCCAGCACGCCACCAATGATAAATAAAATAGATGGCAGCATTCGAAGTTGTTGGTCTTCTTCGAAATAGATTAGCATAAAGGTTCCTAATGCAATCATCAAAATCTTAAAAAATGTCAGGAGCAGGGAAAAGGTAACCGTGACGACCAGCATTTTTGAAGGATCTTTATAGATGATGGCCCCAGTATAGGATAGCAAAAATCGTAGAACAGGTCCCAAAAGTAAGGTCACTCCTGCCACCATGCCCAGTCTCCAATTGAGTCGAACCAATCTATCTCTCTCCATAAAAACCTCCTTCTCTCGTAGCTATCATTCTACCATATTTCCCCCAGAAACAAAAGACCTTCTCCGTCACAAACAAATCCCCTACCAGCTTTCAGACAGCCGAACATAAAAAGAGAAGATCTGTCGATCCTCCCTTTTCATTTTCCAACCCTTATTTCTTAAAAATAGAGGTTCTGAAGTCGTTTGTTTGGTCAAGATAGGCCTTAAAGATTGCTCTCTTCAACTTATGAACGGCACTGTCATACTCTGGATTATAGTTGCTCCAACGAGGACTTACAGCATCCTTGAGAACAGCTTGGTCCATGAGGGCTTGCAATTCAGTCACACTATTGATGGTCTTGGTCGCATAGCTTGGCCATGGTTTTGTCGGATCTTTAAAGGTCACTTGTTTCAAGTTTTTAAACTGATCCACACGTTCTTTGTACATGGCTTTCTTAAAGGCAGCCCAAGATGCATACTTGCCTTCAAACACCTTGTCCAATACAAGTTCATCTGTCACCAATCCGCGTTCTTTACCATAGAGATTGATAGTTTTACCTTTTTGTTTGGCAGCTTCTTCGTATTGGTTAGAGATATAAGGTACCATTCCATCCTTGAAGCCTTTGGCAGCCAAAAGTTCGTAAGCAATCCTACGCCCCATAAGGTCCCCTGGCGTGCCTTTCTCACTGCTGAGAGCTGAATAGATTGGGGCAAAGAGTTTAATCGTATAGTAGCCATTTCGTTCATAGTCACCAGACTGGTACTCACGAGCTGACAAGATGTTGTGGTCAATCAAACTATCAAAGTTAGTTAGTTTTTGGGCCTCTTCTTCTGTCAATTCTTTGACTACGTTAGTAGCGTATACCTCATTGCCATCTACTGGATCTTTCACATACTTGTTCTCAATTTTTCTGAGAACCGCCATTTTCTGGTAAACATTTAGCTTGTTAACGATTGATTGCCCTTCGAGGTATTCCAGCATGTAGATAAGATCAAACATGTTGTGGACATAGTTCTGAAGATCTGTTGCGTTTTGGAATCTTTCTGTCGGATCCAAGATTTGCAGACGGGAGCCCTCTGTACTATCTGATTTTGAGTGTCTCAAGATAGAATTAATGGTAATGGTTGCGTCACTTGGTTGGTCAGGGGCTTGCAATAAGCCTTTTGCAAAGAACTCTGGGCCCAAGCCACTTCTTCGACCATAGCCGCCAAGATAAATATCCTGATCCGAATCATGGGTCATTTCATGGGTATAAGTAATGGCTCCATCCTTGTCTAGCATACGGTAAGACATATAGTAGACACCATCCCCTGTTGCGTAGGCTCCATGCTGGTTGTGTACTACCTTATTGCCAACTGGTCCAAAGAAATTCTTCATGGCTGGATTGGAGCTATCAAACTTAGCCTCCACTGTAGCTTTTCCTGAGGTTGTGTCATCCCCAAACTTATAAGCATCATAAAGCAAGATGGTACGATAGAGTTTTTCACGTCTCTCATTATCTAAAATACGATACCAATAATCGTAGTGATCACGCTGACGTTTGGCTGTTTCACGCGCATTTTCTTCTACAAAATCATTGAGAGCCTTGCCCGCTTTATGCTCGCTATTGCGGTAGCGATCATAGGCTCCAAATCCAAGGCTGGACATGGTCGAGATGACAAATACTGATTTCTCTGGCAAGGTTAGGAGAGGCAAGACCATATTGCGGTATTTCCATGTGGCACTAGTAATGCGGTCATAGACACCTATAGAATACTTGGTGCCAGCTTGTCCTTGCTTAGTTTTGACTTCTTCAATATTAGATTTTTCTTCGACGATGTAAGCCTTAGTCTCTGATTTAAACCAGTCATTGTTGCTTTTCTCTGGTAAAAAGACCTTTCGGTAATGTTCTAACGTGCTAAATAAATCTGTCGTCCCATGATGACTGGCAAGACTGATACCATAAGTATCGACATTATTCTTAGCTAGAAGATTGTTAAAGCCAGATTTACCCAACTCAATCAGAGTATCTAGTGGTGAAGCATTTCCCTTACCAAAGAAGTCCAGATGGTACAGAACTAGGTCTTTGACATTCACTTGACCATAGCTGAAGTTGTACCAACGCTCCAGATAGGTCAAGCCAAGTAGCAAGGCTTCCTTGTTGTGCTTGATTTTATCTACAAGATAGCCCTTGATGACTGGATTGTCACCGGCAAGTCCAGCATCAGCTGACAAGAGTTTTTTCAAACTGTCTTCCAGATGTTGTTTTGTTTTGGCGAACTGGTCTTCTAGATAAAGCTCAGTTTGCTTGACGTTTGGAGAAATACCGAGCGTCTTTCTGATGGCTTCTGAATGATAGGCAACCTTTTGTAAGTCTGGTAAGACTTGCTTGATGATGGAGGTTTGGTCATACAGGAATTGGTTTGGCGTATAGAGAAGTCCAGTATTTCCTAGACTATATTCTGCTAATTTGGCAAAATCAGCCTGGTACTTGAGATCGAGCTTTTCAGATGAATGGTCCTTGTAGTGAAGCAAGAGTTTGTTTGCAGTCTCTTTGTTAGAAACAATATCTGTGATGACTTGGTTATCCTTCATCATAACTGCTGACAAGAGTTCTTTTTGATATAAGAGACTGTTCTCATTGACCAGATTTCCGTATTTGACGATGGTTGCCTTGTTGTAGAAAGGTAGCAATTTTTCAATGTTCTTATAAGCCAAGGCGCGCTTAGCTTGATAATGAGCCACCTTAGAAAAATCACTGTCTTTTTTGCCACTTGTTGAGAGGGGTTCCACTATTGGTAGAGTTAGAGGATTGATTGCTGCTTTTTTGCTTTCAATCTGGGAAGCATCTAGCATTGTTCCTCTTTCTTCAAAGGATTCCTTGCTGACGACCTCATCCTTGACCAAGGTGACATTGTAGACTCTGTTGGCCTTGCTGCTGAATGTGTCCTTCACCTTCATTCCATTGTAGTGGTAACCGGTAATGGCATTTCCGTTGGTTACATTGACATCACTGAGAACATTGGTCAATCTTCCAGCATGCTTTTCTAGATTAGAAGTTCGATCCCACAAATAGCCTGCTACTCCCGCGACTCTACCAAAGTGCTTGGCATTGTTAATATCGCCTTCAGCATAGCTATCTTGGATCTGTGCATCCTGATCTACTAGACCTGCAAGACCACCCACAGTCTGATCTGAACTATTTGTGTTGGATGAAATGGCCACTGTCGCTTTTGACTTAGTAAGTAAAGCCTTGTCACCTGTCAAATGACCGACCAGACCACCGATATTGTAGGCAGCAGTCGTTTCATAAGTGTTGATAATTCTTCCCTTGAAACTGCTCTCTGTGATACTTGATTGCTCAGCCTTTGCCAGCAAACCACCGATACCACGTTCACCGGCGAGAACACCATCAACGTGAACTTGTTTAATCTTTGTGCCATTCTGGGCTTCATAGGCCAGTGAACCGATAGCATCTTTCCCTGAAATGGAGACATTTTTCAGACTCAATTTTTCTACCGTAGCGCTACTCAAGGTTTCGAACAGTGGTTTTTTCAAGTTGTAAATAGCATACTGCTTGCCATCTTTTTCACCGATCAACTGACCAGTAAAGGCGCCCTTGATGTAGGATTTAGCTTCAGGATCTAACTCCACTTCGTTGGCATTCAAACTAGCTGCTAAATGATAGGTTCCAGAGAGATTCTGGTTGATAGCTTTGACTAGGTTGCTAAAGGAAGTAAAGGTTGTCGTTTCCTCTCTAGCCTTCTTAGCTAGGTAGAAGGTGAAATCGTCGACATATTTATTCTCTAGCTCTTGCTGGAGTTTCTCAGCCTTGGCTGTGATTTTATAAACTGGCTGACCATCTTTCGTTTCAGCCGTTATTGAAGCGACTGGTAGATAGACATCTTTAAACAACGAAGATTTAACCTTGACAAAGTAAGTGTCTGGATTACTTGGAACACCGTCTAAAGAAACGTGTTGTTTGTAAGTACCATTGGTCTGACTATACAACTCCAGATCCGAAACATTTCTTAGCTCAAGCGTCTTCTCTGGGTCTTTTTCTTTTGGTTTTTCTGTCGGAGCTTCCGGTTTTACTTGCTCGGTATTGCCAGTATATTCTGGAAGAGGAGCGACTTGTTCCGGTTCAACGATGGCTCCTGCTTGAGTTCCTGTATATTCTGGTGTTTCAGTTGTCTCTGGGGCTACTATTGCACCAGACTGCTCACCTTTATATTCTGGTAAGGAAGATTGAGTCTCAGGTTCCACAATCGCACCTGCTTGCGTATCTGTATATTCTGGTTTTTCGCTGGTCTCTGGGGCTACAATCGCTCCCGCTTGAGTTCCCCTATACTCTGGTGTTGGTGGCACCTCTTCAGGTTCTACGATTGCTCCAGACTGCTCGCCTGTATAGGCTGGTTTCTCAGCTATTTCTGGTTCCACCAAAGCTCCTGACTGGACACCCCCAACCTCTGGCTCAACTTTTTCCGGCTCAACGATGGCACCAGCTTGAGTTCCCTGATACTCAGGTAGTGGAGCGACTTGCTCGGGTTCAACGACTGCTCCTGCTTGGGTGCCTGTATATTCTGGTTTTTCAGCTATCTCTGGGTCTACAACCGCTCCCGCTTGCTCGCCTGTATATTCTGGTAATGGAGCCTGAGTCTCAGGCTCTCCTTTTCTTGTAGACTGAGGTGCTTCACTCGCGGCTACTGCCTTCTTAGTCCCTTTCTCTACTATACGTGGCAAGGCTTCTTCTACTTTGGTTGAGAGAACTTCCCGAGAAATTTCTTGGTTTTCAACAGTGAAAATGCGAACAAGTTCAATCTTCTTCCCAGCACGACCTTCTTGTTTGACATGGATGGTTCCCTCTGTTAGATCTGGATTTTCTTGAACCACTTCTGAAAAGTCTAGTTTGATTTCAATCTCTTGGTCTTTGTATAGGAGCTCTGGTTTGTTCACGCGACCAGCCAAGACTTCATCCTGAGGATCCACACTAGCAAGACCAGACGGATGTTGATTGGATGAATCTTGAGAAGGGATTGGTTTTTCAGCAGGGAGTGTAGGAGATGGAGCTTTCTGCTCATCTCCTGCCTTTTGTCCACCTTCGTTGGTTTGGAAATGAGGTTGAACCGTGTAGTCTAGTTTCTGATCCCTAGCAGCAGTTTCTTGCTGATTAATCTCTTTGTCTTGCTTAATATAGCCTAGATAAGTATAACCTGATAAGGCACGTGGCAAAGGCAGACTATCTCCTTGGGATAATTGGTATTCTTGATTGTACTGGAGCAAAAGTTGATTTTCGATAGCCTGAACTGAAGAAACCAAACCGCTGCCCATCCCTGTTACCAAAATCACATTCAAGAGGGCTTTCTTCTTGCCTTTCTTTTTGGATACAACAAAAATAAGAAGGCCAATTGAAGCTAGAGCTCCACCAGTTAAAACACTAGTAAGGCTATTCTGCCCACCTGTATTGGGCAACTGACCTAGCTGGACTTTCTCATCCATACGGTAGACTAGATAATAAGTGCTCTCACTATCTTCAGCAATCTTCGGAATGTCCTTTACAATCAAGTCTTTCTCTTGACTACTTAGCTCCGTATCCGTCACATACTTGTAGTGAACAGCTACATTTTCTTGGGCAAATACAGTACCACTGCTCGCAATGGACACAAAAAATAGGCTTGAAATCGAAGCTGACACAAGTCCAATTGCTAATTTTCGTAAGGAGAAACGATGCTGCTTCTCTCCAAAAAACTTTTTCATTCTATATCCTCTCAACTTTTCAACCTCTATCAAGAAAATAACTAGTATTATATTTTGATATAGGTATTTTACATCAACCATTATACTATAAAAAGAGTTCCTTGTCTCAAATAAATGCTTTAGATTTTACGATTATTAAAGCTTATTTATCCTGTCAAATCTACCCCTGCTTGGTAACAAAAAAAGAAGGCTAAGCGCCTTCTCTTATTTGAAAATATTCCTAACAAAAAGTTATTATTCTTGAATCTCGAATTTTTTCAAAAGTCCAAAATAGAGGGATCCACCAATGATTGTCAGAATTCCTCCTACCCATCCCAAGAATGGGATCAATCCAACAGAACCACCTACGATAAACAAAACAGACGGTGCAGGGGTCACACGTTCATCGTCCTTGTAATAGACAATAGACACAATTCCTAAAACCAAGACAGCAATTTTTACCAATGCCAAAATGATTGAAAAAATCGTCAATATACCAACTGTTGCATCCGAGTCCTCCGTCGCCGCAGCAGCCCCGACAGCTATCATAAACATAACAAGAGGTGCCAACAGCAAGACGATACCTGAAATAAGACCAAAAATCGCATTTACGCGAGCAAGTGTTTTTGTTTTCATCCGAATCTCCTTAAAAAATTTTTACAACTATCATTTTACCATATTTTCATGAAAAACAAAATAAATTTCAAAACGAGTATACTAGATGGTGAATGATTTCCAATTTCTATACAGACATTTAGAGTAAAAAATAGGTCATGTATCAATTTATTTGTAAATTCATTCGTTTTTGTACTAAGCAAGCCATTCACCTAAAAAAAGAAGATCACTTGGATCTTCTTTTTTCGTGTCTATCTTTCAAAGATAGACTGTCTGAAGTCGTCTGTCTCACGAAGATAAGCGTTGTAAATCTTCTTCTTGAGCAGGTTAACCCAGCTAGCTTCGACACGGCTAGTAGCATTGGTAATGTTGCGTACATCCTCTGCCACGGCTGCGTCCATCAACTGCTGCATCTCTGCATAAGAACGAATGGTTACTTTCTTGGTACTGTTTGGATTTTTAAGCTCGTACTCAATGGTGATTGGCTTCAGCTTGGTTAGCTGATCAATTCGCTCCTTGTACATGGCCTTCTTGAAGGCTGCCCAAGAGGTGTATTCACCCTTAAATACATTTTCCAAGACTTTCTGGTCTGTCACGAGACCGACATCTCTTCCAGACCATCCGTCCCACGTTTTCTTCCCTTCATCGAAGGCTTCCTGAGAGTACTGACCAGAAACATAAGGGACAAATCCGTCATGATAGCCCTTGGCTGCCAGTAATTCATAGGCTGTGCGACGGAACATAACGTCTCCAGGTGCTCCATTTGGATTGCTCAAGGCTGAGTAAATTGGTGAGAAAAGGCTGAGGCTGAGGTAGCCATTTCGACCATATTTCCCACTTTCTTTATTCTCCCGACGAGTGATCACATCATTATCAATCAGGGAGTCAAAGGTCTTCAGCTGCTTGATTTCCTCAGCTGTGAAGCTTCGCGTCTGGTTACCTGCGTGGGTCTCCTTACCATACTTATCTGTAATATAGTAATTCTCCATCTTCCTGAACCACTGTAACTTGGCAGCATCGCTCTGCTTCAACATAGAAGTACCTTCTAGATAGTCCAAGGTGTAGATCATGTCAAACATACCATGGACATAGTGTTGTAGGTCTGCTGCATTTTGAACGCGTTCCTTGAAATTATAGGTATGCATACGTGTCTTAGAATCCTTGTCCACCTTGAAGAGAGTATTGAGCGTAATAGTTGGTTCATCTGGGCTTGGCGAAGACTGCAAGAGTCCGCGAGCATAGAGTTCCGCACCTAGTCCCTCACGACGACCATATCCTTCAAAGTAAATAGCACCGTCAGAGTTATGGGTCATCTCATGCGTGTAAACTGAGTTACCATAGTCTTCCAACAATTTAGCAGCATCAAAGTGGGTTACACTACCCGTCGCATAGGCATTGTAGCCCTTGCTTGGATACCACTTGCCGGCTGGTCCAAAGAATTCCTGCATAGCCTGTGATTTTTTGTCATTAGCTGGTGCCCAATAGCTTTGTCCCGCTTTGTCAGTCAAGAAGAACCCATCGTAAACCAGAACCGAACGGAAGAGCTTGTCTTTGCTTTCCGGACTCAGAATCTTGTACCAGAAATCATAATGGTCGCGCTGGTATTCAGCTGTTTTTCTCACTCGGTCTTCGACATATTCAACTAGTTCTGCGTCTGTGCGCACTCTGTTATTGGCATCCAGGCGGTAGCGATCATAAGCTCCCATAGAGAGGGTAGACATATTAGAGATAGCATAGACACCTTTCTCCGTCATGGTCAAGAGTGGCAGGAGCATGCCCTTGTGTTCCCAATTATCTGCAGTAATCTTGTCATAAACACCGACAGAGTACTTGCTCTTGCCCTCGGCTGCGTCCTGAAGCTGTCTCGCTTCTGCTACATCGGACTTAGCCTCAACGATGTAGGCTTTTGTATTGGTTTTGAGCCATTCATTATTGGTCTTGTATGGTAGGAAGAGCTGACGGTAGCCTTCAAGGTAATTGAAGAGTCCTCGCTTGCCAGTTGCTTCAGAGAGCGAATTATCATATGCTGTATAGTTGTTCTTAGCCTTGAGATTCTCAAGTCCTGATTTCCCTAAAGCAATGATTGTATCAAGAACCGAAACGTCATTTTTACCGTAGAAATCCATCTTGTAAGCCGATAGGTCCTTAACATTAAAGGTATCATAGTTGATATTGTACCAACGGTTAAGGTAAGTCAGACCCAATAGGAAAGCTTCTTTATCAGCAAGAATCTTCTTAACAAGATAATCCTTAACTACTTCTCCTTCAGTATTGATAGCCTTATCCATAGCCAGCACTTTGCGAAGCTCACCTGATAGCTTACTTTTCACTTGCGTAAATGCAGTGTCTAAGTATAGTTCATCCAAAGAAGTATCTGCGGCTACTCCGAGAGCTGTACGCATAGCTGGCGAATCAAGAACTACCTTGTTTAACTCTGGCAACACTTGATTTAGAATGCTAGTATAATCTGATACGAAGGCTTCTGGAGTATAAAGAAGGTCTAATCCCTTCATCCTATACTCAGCAATACCCTGGTTGACGAAATCTCCCTGATAAGATATTTCTAGATAGTCAATGGTATTGTCCATGTAGTGCAGCATCAAACGATTGATTGCAGTTTTATTGCTATGGATATCAGTGATAATCTGGTCACCCTTCATCGGAACAACATCCAGTAGGTACTCCTTGTTCAACTTATGCTCTTTCGGAATCTTGTTAGCAAACGAAACAATGGTTTCTTTATTGTAGAAAGGAAGCAGTTTCTCCATATTTGCGTAAGAATATCCGCGGTCAAATTGAGCATTGTTTACTTCACCATAGTCGACAAAACGCATATTTAGATTCGTGTCATCTAGGCTAGTCGTGATGTCCATAGCAGTCAGTTTTTCTTCCATTTCTTCTTGAGTAATAGTAGAAGTAATAAACTGATCGTTTTTCAAGGTTTCACTCTTGGCAACTTTATATGCTTGCGTAATGCGGTCGTTTTTATAGCCCTGATCCCCAGAAATACTGTAAACATTTGTACCACTAACATTACTGATCACATTATCAACCAAACCATTAAAGTAGTTCGAGCCGACCACTCCACCGATTTGACCGTTAGTGGTTGAATTATATAATTTTCCTGTCACATAAGATTTGGTGATTCGAGCATTGTTTTCTAGACGTCCGACCAAACCACCGATACGTTGTTCATTTGATCGTGCACCACTAATAATCGTTACATCTGCTTTACTTTGGCTAAGAAGAGATTCTCCTCCTTTAAGGCTTGCAACCAAACCACCTACATTATAAGCTTTGATGTGTTGACTGTTAGATAGGATAGTTCCCGTAAAGGAACTATTGGTAATTTTCGTATTGGTTCCATTAACTACAAGACCCGCTACGTTAGAAGCGTTGCCTACTACCGATACTCTTCCCTGAACAGAAACATCTGTGATTCGCGCATTCTCCGCATTGCGTGCAAGTGCTGCTGAGTCATAGGTACCCACGATATTCACATCTTTAAAGTCGATATTGGAAATGGTAGACCCACTCTTGAGGTTTTCAAATAAAGGCTTGGCTAGATTGTAAATCGCATATTGCTTGCCATTTTGACTACCCGTCAGACTGCCGGTGAAGTTCCCTTTGAGATAGACATAGTCCGCAGGAGCTAGGTTGACCTCGCTCGCATCCAAATCAGCTCCCAGAACATAATTTCCTGCCATATTTCGCTTCATAGCGTCTACCAATCCAGCAAAGCTAGTATAGACATTTTGCTGACTAGGGACTGCCTTACTGATGTAGAAGTCGTGCCCAGACTTGTAGCCCGCTTCACTTTCTTGGACGAGTTCAGGAAGGGTTACATTAAGCTTATAGACGGCCTTGCCATCTTTCTCTGCTTCAGAAATGCTGTGAACTGGTAGGAGAATTTCCTTGGATTCGCTTGATTTGATCTTGACGAAGTAAGTAGACAGATCCGTAGGCATAGAGTTCATCGATACAAAGCGCTTGTATTGGTCGTTTTCTTTATGATAAAACTCAACGGAATCAATATCACGGAAGGCAATCTTCTTGTATTCTAGCTCAAAGTTACGACTGTCTGTTTCAAACTCAGTAAAGCTACCATTATCCAGTTCATAAGTCAACTTGGTTTTTAGAGTGTAGCCTGTGTAATAGTCTAGGTCGCCAATCTTCAAGCTACCAGCAAAGTTAGTAATCGGAAGAGTGCGAACCAGCTGATCTCCCTGGTACAATTCTGCAGTCGCTGAACGGAAGGATTTGGTCTGGTCTTCCAATCTATATTGGACTGTCACCGACTTATCATCAGCATTCTCAGTCAGACTTAGAATTGAAACAGTCGGCTTGACTTTAGGCACTCCATTTAGAGCTTCTTTGGCTGCTGTCAAGCTAACAAGAGCTTGGTTGACCTGTACTTGTGTAGCAGTCTGATTGTTCAAAACTCCCTCTGCCTTGGTCAATTCGTCAGTATAAGCTGTCTGCTTTTCTGAATCCGCATTCTTATATTTAACCGAAGTTTTAACTCTTGGATTTAAATCGTACTCAGTCTGAAGAGCAGTTTTGACAACCTCAAGACCACTTAATTGAGCCTTGGCTTGATTGATTTGTTCCACCAGTTGGTTGACTTCTGCTTGGCTGGCTTGGGATTGGCTCAGAATCGCTTGACCAGCCGTCAAAGCAGCATCATAGTTAGCTTGATGACTCTGACTATCGTTGAAATAACGGGCCTGAGCTTTAATCTGATCCGCTTCTGCCAAGAGATTATGCAGTGAAATTAAATCGAACTCCTCTAAAGCGTCTGCTTTCGGTGCATCATTTGGTACCATGCTTGGTTTAGCAGTTCCGACTTTGACGATCTGTGTTACGGGCGCCAAAGTTTCTTCATTAGATAACTCTTGGCGGTCGATTTCCTGACCATTGGAACTGTAGACTCGAGTCTTGATAGTTCGTTCGCCTTGGACACCCGGAGTTGCAATTTGGCGGGCATCTCGAACAAGCTCATCGGTTTCTTCTTCACGAATGCTAAAGTTGATTTTTTCAACGCGCGTTTCGTCAGTATAAGTCAACGGATACTCTGGCAGAGCCTCTGCTTTCGGTGAATTGTTCGGTACCATGGTCGGTTTAGCCGTGCCGACCTTAACAATTTGCGTTACGGGAGCTAGGGTTTCTTCATTCGAAAGTTCTTGACGGTCAACCTCTTGACCGTTAGAGCTGTAAACACGAGTCTTGATGGTCCGCTCACCTTGAACACCCGGAGTTGTGATTTGACGAGCATCTCGAACAAGCTCATCGGTTTCTTCTTCACGAATGCTAAAGTTGATTTTCTCTACGCGCGTTTCATCTGTATAAGTCAGTGGATACTCTGGCAGAGCGTCTGCTTTCGGTG
>NZ_KV811121.1:139619-140009 GCF_001813005.1 Streptococcus sp. HMSC062H02 | reverse complement strand
GATACTCTGGCAGAGCGTCTGCTTTCGGTGCATCGTTCGGTACCATAGTTGGCTTAGCTATGCCGACCTTGACAATTTGCGTTACAGGAGCCAAGGTTTCCTCATTAAACAATTCTTGGCGGTCGACAACTTGACCGTTGGAACTGTAAACACGAGTCTTGATAGTACGTTCGCCTTGGACTCCCGGAGTCGCGATTTGGCGGGCATCTTGGACCAATTCATCCGTTTCTTCTTCACGAATGCTAAAGTTAATTTTCTCAACCCGAGTTTCATCGGTATAAGTCAACGGATATTCTGGCAGAGCGTCTGCTTTCGGTGCTTCGCTCGGTACCATATTTGGTTTAGCAGTTCCTACTTTGACAATTTGCGTTACAGGAGCCAAGGTTTCCT
>NZ_KV811121.1:139218-139519 GCF_001813005.1 Streptococcus sp. HMSC062H02 | reverse complement strand
CTTCACGAATGCTAAAGTTGATTTTCTCTACGCGAGTTTCGTCAGTATATGTCAACGGATACTCTGGCAGGGCGTCTGCTTTTGGCGCTTCGTTCGGTACCATGCTTGGTTTAGCTGTGCCGACTTTGACAATTTGCGTTACTGGAGCTAGAGTTTCCTCGTTAGACAACTCTTGGCGGTCGACAACTTGACCGTTGGAACTGTAGACACGGGTCTTAATCGTACGTTCACCCTCAACACCTGGTGTTGCAATCTGGCGGGCATCTTGAACAAGCTCATCGGTTTCTTCTTCACGAATGCT
>NZ_KV811121.1:138860-139118 GCF_001813005.1 Streptococcus sp. HMSC062H02 | reverse complement strand
CACGGGTCTTAATCGTACGTTCACCTTGGACACCTGGAGTTGCAATCTGACGAGCATCTCGAACAAGCTCATCCGTTTCTTCTTCACGAATTGTGAAGTTAATTTTCTCAACCCGAGTTTCGTCGGTATAAGTTAGTGGATACTCTGGCAGAGCGTCTTCTTTCGGTGCATCGTTTGGTACTACGGTTGGTTTAGCAGTTCCGACTTTGACGATTTGCGTTACCGGAGCCAAGGTTTCCTCATTAGACAATTCTTGGC
>NZ_KV811121.1:121221-138760 GCF_001813005.1 Streptococcus sp. HMSC062H02 | reverse complement strand
CACGGGTCTTAATCGTACGTTCACCTTGGACACCCGGAGTTGCGATTTGACGAGCATCTTGAACTAGCTCATCCGTTTCTTCTTCACGAATTGTGAAGTTAATTTTCTCAACCCGAGTTTCGTCGGTATAAGTTAGTGGATACTCTGGCAGAGCGTCTGCTTTCGGTGCATCATTTGGCACCATGGTTGGCTTAGCCGTGCCAACTTTGACCACTTGCGTTACAGGAGCTAGAGTTTCCTCATTGGATAATTCTTGGCGATCAACCTCTTGACCGTTAGAACTGTAGACGCGAGTCTTGATCGTGCGCTCTCCCTCAACACCTGGTGTTGCAATCTGGCGACTACCCTCTGGAATCTCATCTGTATATTGCTCGTCAATAGAAAAATCAATCTTTTCTATTCTAACCTCATCATTTGTAGTCAATTCCAACTCAGAGTTCTCTTGAACAGGCACTGTTTCTGGACTGGTGCCATATTCTGTCAGTTCTGGAATCTCTTGAACTGGAGGCGTATCAGAACTGGTGCCATACTCTGCTAATTCTGGAACTTCGTGAACTGGCGCTTTATCAGGATTTGTCCCATATTCCGTCAGTTCTGGAGTCTCACGAACCGGAGACGTCTCAGGACTAGTTCCATATTCCGTCAGTTCTGGAACTTCATGAACTGGAGCTGTATCAAGATTTGTGCCATATTCCTTCAATTCTGGAACTTCATGAACTGGAGATGTCTCAGGAGTTGTACCGTACTCTGCTAATTCTGGAACTTCGTGAACTGGAGTTTCTTTTGGTATCGAGTTAGCTGGAGCTGTTCCAACTAAAATAATTTCAGAAACAGGTTCAACCGTCACTTGATCAGAAATCATTTCGCTTTTCACGATTTCTTGATTCTTACGAAAATGACGAGTCACTACTGTACGTTGACCTCGAACACCTGATTGTATGACTTTTGATTGGCCTTGAGCCAATTCATCGGTATATTGGTATTTTGTCTGATAAGGAAGTTCTTGAACTGACTCCTGCTCGCTAATTTTTAGCTCTAGCAAGTCATAAACGGTGCTTAGACGAGCAGACTCTCTCTCCTTAGCAGCTATAGCTTCTCTTTCTTCCTCAGTTAAATCATCCCCCTTATCCGAAACAATCTCTTTCATATCTAGATTTGTTTCACTTGGTTTTAGATCTCTTTCCTTCTCTTTCTCCAAGTCAAGTGCCGGATTTTCTTTCAGAGCAGAAGGAGCTAAATGACTATCATTTTGTTCTTCATTCTTTAAGTAACCGATATAATCGTAACCATCAATTTTCAATGGCGCTGGCAGTGCATCTCCAAGACCCAAGTTAAGACTTTGATTATATGCTGCAAGTTCGATATTCGTCACTGCTAAGACTGTTGGAGATAGCAGCATGGATCCCATTCCAGTTACCAACAAGAGCGAAGATAAATACCTCTTCCCATTTCTGCCTCTAACAACTACAAGCACTAGTAATGCAAGACCCATCGCTGTAAAAGTTGATTCCCAAAGGCCGGAGTGACCTGTCTTAGGCAATACTCCAGACGAATCCACATGAGTAGTCGGACGATAAACTAAGTAATAGGTCTCTGAAGCATCCTCAACATACTTTGGAATCTCCCTGATCAAGGCACTCTTCTCTACCTCCGTCAATTCAGACTCCACTACGTAGTGGTATTTAACCTGAGCAGACTGCTGACTTTGAATTTCTGCTGCTTTCACAGAAGTCAAGCCCCCAGCCATTTGCCCATTCAAAAAGAAGCTTCCAATAGTCGCCGAAACGAGCCCAACGGACAACTTTCGGAAAGAGAAACGCTGTCGTTTTTCTCCATAAAATTGATGTTTCATTCTCAAAATTTCCTCTTCAATATATTATTCAATCCTTTCTATTCTACCTGATTTCACTTGATTATTCAAATTATTTGTCGCGATTTTTAGAAGCAACACATGCTTTTGAAAAGTACCGAAAAACGACTCCTCTTTTTAAAAAATCTCAAAAAATCAATTTAAAACGAACTCCAAAATTATTAGATTTCTGCATCTTTGTTCTAAACTTTTTCCAGCAAAAAAGAGAGAAATGACTTTCTCTCTTTTACCTTTCCTCTCATCTTAAACTATGAGAAGACATATTTCTAATCTGATTATTTGGCTTCAAATCCTTCTGCAACTGCATCCGCAAAGTTTTCTTCTACGATGCTTGCACAGTGGTCACAGATAACTGCGTGGTAGCTGCGTTCTGCAGTAGTTGGGTCGATACGACGGCAACGGTCACAAACTTCACCTGCAGCGCGTTCAACTGTAAAGGTAACATCCTCAAAGCTAACTGCGCCTTCTGGAGCTGTACCTTCAGCGATGTTCAATTCTGACACGATCAAAAGTTGAGCTACATTGCTATCCACTGCTCCAAGAAGAGTTTTCACCACTTCATTTGGATAAACTGTCAAGTGTGCTTCGAGTGATTTACCGATAACTTTTGCATTACGCGCTTCTTCCAAGGCTTTTTGAGCTTGTCCACGGAAATCCATGAAGGCTGACCATGTATCCAAGATTTCTTCTTGGTTGGCAAAAGTTTCTGCTTCTGGCAATTCTGACAATTGAACAAATTCTTCAGCTTCAAACTCAAGATATGACCAGATTTCTTCTGCAGTGTGAGGAAGGATTGGTGTCAAGAGTTTGGTGATTTTGACAAGAACGTCATAGAACACAGTCTGCATTTGACGGCGTTCGAGTGATTTGGCACCTTCGATGTAAACAACGTCTTTAGCGAAGTCAAGGTAGAAGGCTGACAAATCAACGTTGATGAAGTTCACCAAGGCCTTGTAGATTGTCAAGAATTCAAAGTTGGCATAAGCATCACGAATCGTTTTCACAAGCTGGTTAAAGCGGATGGTCATGTACTTGTCAACAGAACGAAGCTCATCGTAAGCTACTGCGTCTTGAGCTGGGTTAAAGTCAGATGTGTTGGCAATCAAGAAACGAAGAGTGTTACGGATCTTACGGTAAGTTTCAGAGACTTGGCTCAAGATATCCATAGAGATACGCACGTCATTGCTTGAGTCCACACTTGTTACCCAGAGACGCAAGATTTCCGCACCAAATTGTTTTTCAACATCACTTGGAGCAATGGTATTTCCAAGAGATTTAGACATCTTCTCACCTTTACCATCAAGGGCAAAACCTTGTGACAAGATTTGTTTGTAAGGAGCAACGCCATGGTTAGCAACAGATGTGATAAGTGATGAGTTGAACCAACCACGGTACTGGTCAGAACCTTCAAGGTATAGATCTGCTGGATATTTGAGTTCTGGACGGTTGACCACTACTCCATTCCATGATGAACCTGAGTCAAACCATACGTCCATGATATCTGTTTCTTTCTTGAACTCGCCATTTGGTGAACCTGGATGAGTAAATCCTTCTGGCAAGAGGTCCTTAGCATCACGTTCCCACCAGATGATAGAACCGTGTTCCTCAAAGAGTTGAGCTACATGTTCAATAGTCTCAGCAGTCATGATTGGCGTTCCGTCTTCAGCATAGAAGATAGGAAGGGGAACTCCCCAAGCACGTTGACGAGAGATAACCCAGTCGCCACGGTCACGAATCATATTGTAAAGACGAACTTTACCCCATTCTGAGTGGAACTTCACTTTTTCAATTTCATCCAAGATTTCTTGGCGGAATTTAGATACAGAGGCAAACCACTGTGGAACAGCACGCCAGATGATTGGTTTCTTGGTACGCCAGTCAAATGGGTATGAGTGAGAGATTTCTTCTTGAGCAAGGAGCAAATCGCCCAGTTTTTCGATAACAGTCGGCACAACCTTGTCATAGAACTGACCCGCAAATTCAGGACCAGCATTTTCCATCATAATACCGCGTTCGTTAACTGTTACAGCAACTTCAAGGCCGTTGGCAACACCAACATTGTAGTCGTCCTCACCAAAACCAGGGGCTGTATGGACAATACCAGTACCAGAGTCAGTCGTAACGTGGTCACCCAGGATTACCAACTCATCTACAGCCGTATCCCATGGGTGGACTGTCACAATGTGGTTCAATTCTTGACCACGGTAAGTCGCCAAGACTTGAACATCCGCCCAACCAAATTTCTCAGAAAGACTATTCAATAATTCTGAAGCAACTACAAACTTACGAGATTCACCAGCTGGTTGTACCAATACATAATCAATATCTGCTCCAACTGTCAAACCACGAGAGGCTGTAATGGTAAATGGTGTAGTGGTCCATACGACAATATAAGTATCCGTATCTAGAACACCTTTTCCGTCTTTGACGCGGTTAGCATAGTAAAGGGAAGTTGAAAGCAAGTCATGGTACTCAATTTCCGCTTCAGCAAGAGCTGACTCAGAAGACCATGACCAGTAGACAGGCTTGGCACCACGGTAGATATAGCCTTTTTTAGCCATTTCACCAAAGACACGGATCTGAGCCGCTTCATAGTCCGGAGTCAAGGTCACATAAGGATTTTCCCAGTCACCAGAAACACCCAATCGTTTAAAGTCTTCACGTTGTTTATCAACTTGAGAAAGAGCATACTCACGGCAAAGTTTCAAGTACTCAACCAAGTCCATTTCTTTGCGTTTAACGCCTTGTTTTGCCAAGACTTGCTCGATTGGCAGACCATGTGTATCCCAACCTGGGATGTAAGGTGCATAGAATCCTGACATAGACTTAGAACGAACAATAATATCTTTGGAAATCTTGTTCATGGCATGTCCAACGTGGATATTTCCGTTTGCATATGGAGGGCCATCATGCAAGGTGAAATGCGGTTTTCCTTTGTTCAATTCTTGACGGCGTTGGTAAAGTTTTGCTTCTTCCCATTCTTTTTGCCAAACTGGTTCTTTAGTTGGAAGACCAGCACGCATAGGAAAGTCTGTTTTCCCTAAATTGAGGGTTTCTTTAAGTTTCATTGTTACTCCTTTAATTTAAAATGACAAAATAAAAACCACGATTCGCAAAAAGGACGAAAATCGTGGTACCACCTTTGTTCGAAAAAAGACAGGGTCTCTTTTCCTCTTTTCCCGTAACGTGGGGGACGTCCAGTCTTACTGCTTTCGGACTGGATTGCTTGAGAGGATAATCTAACCACTAGGGATTGCAGGACTCTCACCATCTCCCGCTCGCTGAAAATATAGTTGGTTGGATCTTGTTCTCACATTTTTTATAGGATAAGAACAGATTCTTTGTTTGCATCGTCCTCAGTTGCCGCAGTAGCTTCTACTTCAACTGACTCTTCATGCTGGTCACTTTCTTCTGTCTGTTGATTTTGTTGAGCTTCAAACTCAGCTAATTCTTTGTTGCCAGCCTCAATACGAGCTTGCAATTCAGCAACCTCTTCTGGTGTGAATTGACGAGTCATATCAATAGGCTCTTCCTCTGGTTGTAAAGATACAGTTTCACCAAGAACTTCACCCACCACTTCTTTAAAGGCTTCATCACTTGTCTGAAGGTAAGTAGCTGTTGGGCGAAGAATATCTTCCCAATCAGATGACTCAACAATTGCTAACTGACTTTCAATCGTAGACTTGAGGCGTTGATGGAATACACGGCTCTTGTTCTTCAACTCTTCTGTCTCAACAGCCACTCTCTTCGCATTATCTGTAGCCTGACGGAGAATTTCATTTGCCTTGTATTTCGCTTCTTCAAGCAAACGCTGAGCATCTTGTTCAGCTTGTTGAATAATATTGTTTGAACGTTCTTGAGCAGCTTGTTTGACACGCTCAGCTGTATCTTGAGCAATCAAAACTGACTGACTCAAGGAATCCTTCATCTCATCAAAGTAAGACAAACGTTCTTCCAAACTTTTGATGTGTGTCTCTTTATCGTGATTACTACGAACCAAGTCTTCATAATCACGAACAACGATATCAAGAAACTCGTCTACTTCTTCTGGGTCAAAACCTCTAAATCTTGTGCCAAAGGTTTTATCTTTAATTTCTAACGATGTAATTGGCATACTTTTCCTCACTTACTTAATAAAAAATAGAATCATTAATTGCTTCTGGTTCTTGCTCGCTTGTTACTGTTCTCTTAGGAATATCATTCGTATAATAGGAAAGACGTTCTTCTAGTTTTTTGATATAGAGTTCAGTTTCATCTTTGTATCGAATCATCTCCTCTAATTCAAAGTAAATCTTATCTAGAAAGAGGTCAACTTCTTCCTGATTGTAGCCTCTGAATGTTCTTGAGAAAGCTTTATCACTTATTTCTTGTGGTGTAATCGACATATTTTTTCTCACTTGCTTAAAAGTAGCCGGACTGTTAGTTTTTTCTTATCCTTTTTGGTCTGTCCATTGTCTTTGACAATTTTTAGACGACCAAACTTTCTCACACTGATCAAATCCCCAACTCCAACCTGGTAATCACTTTTTTCAACCAGATGATAGTTTACCTGGACAGATTTTTTCTCTATCAGTTGACTAGCTTGGTTTCTAGATAATTTCAAGGCACTTGATAAGAGGGCATCCAATCGAAAACTCGAAACTAAAATTTCTCGTTCTCTATAATCAATTTTAGACAAAATCCTATCGGTAAAAGGACGTTCCTCCAGCGATACAGGAAGTCTGCCAATCTTTCTTATTCCATCCTGAAAAAGAGGAATGAAATCACGATTGACAAAAATCTGTGCTCTCTTTTCATCTACCAAGATATCACCAAATAATTTACGGTCAATTCCTAGTTGGTTGATAATTGTTCCCAATATTTTTCCATGACTCAGTTGCTCAAACTTACTCGGATAGCAAATTTCCAACAAGGCCATTTCAAAGTCTGATATCTCCGGTTCAAAGTAATCTGGATAGAGAAGAACTCGAACCGACTCTGTCGGAAGAAAATCACCACTACTTTGGCAACCCAGTCCATATGTCCCAGCTAGTACCCTCAAAATCTGTTCCTGATGGGGATTGATAAATGGAGTAAGCACCGGCGCATATGTATCTTCTACCCGCTTGATCCACTCTAATCCCTTATCAATAAAGGGGATATCATCTTGGGAAAAATGCTGATAAATGGCTCGATTTACTGTCATAGTAATAGTACTAGTCGTGTTAAGATATTTCCAACAAACTGAATCAGAATTAGCGCTGCCCAAACCGTAAAATCAAGACCAGCAAATTGTAGATTGAGCTTACGAAGTGGCTCAATAACTGGGCGAGCAAGTCTGATGACTAAGCGACCTAGCTGGCTTTCATAGGCATTTGGAAACCATGAAAGAAGAGCAAATGCAACGAGAATGATGGAATAAATGCTAACCGCATTTTGGATTAAACGAATTAAGAAAATCATTATCTTGCTCTATTTCGTTTAATATCAAAACCAAACTCAGCGCTTTGTGATTCATCTGGAAGTTTGATATCTTCAATATTCACGACAACGTTGACAGGCGTCAATAGATACATCGTACTCGCAACTTTTTTCATATTTCCAGCTAAGACATGGCGGGCTCCGTCCAAGTAATCAAGGCAACGACGGGCTTGAACCTCTGTCATATATTGGAAATCAATCAAAATACTTTCATTTCCAGCCAACAAATCTACAATCTCAGTTGCATCTTCATATTTTCTTGGATAGCGAACGTCAATTGTCACTTTCTCATCTGAACGATGGCTTTGCATTGCCAATTCTTGCTGACGCGCATGTAGACGAGTAATATTTGCATCTTTTGCTGATCCTGACTGAGCAGGTGCTGGTAATTCTTTAGAAGATGAAATGGCTGGGCTAACTGTTTCCTCTTGTTGAGTCTGGTAGTTAGTCGTTTCTTCTCCGTCTTCTGTAAAATAATCTATAAATTTATCGAATCTATCTTTTAAAGACATAGCTCTCTCCTATTTAAAAAATGCTGTACCGATTCGAACAAAGGTTGAGCCGAACTGAATCGCTTCTTTAAAATCACGACTCATTCCCATGCTTAGCTCCGTCATCGGCATATTAGGGATTTGTTTTTCTCTAATTTCTGCTTGCAGAGCCTGCGTATCCTTGAAAATCTCTTTCAATTCATCACTGTCTGCCTCAAAAGGAGCCATGGTCATTAAACCAACATACTCAATCTGATCTAACTTAGCCAATTCTGGCAAAAGTTCTAGCAATTCTTCTTTTGAAAACCCATGCTTGCTTTCTTCCCCAGAAATATTGACCTGCAAGAAACACTTGATAACATGATCTGTTCTCTTTTGAATTTCCTGGGCTAACTTAAGGGAGTCTAAAGCATGAAAGTAATCCACATATGGGATTACTTCTTTCACTTTCCGTCTCTGTAGTGTTCCTATTAAATGCCAAGTAACTGGGTAATCTTTCAAGGCCTGATATTTTTCTAAAAATTTATCGACTCGATTTTCACCTATATGACGGACACCAAGCGGAAGCAAAGCTTCCGCTGTTTGTACATCTACATACTTTGTCACTGCGATTACTGAAACAGCATCTAGAGCACGGTTGGCTTCTTGACTAGCATCAGCTATTTGCTGAAAAACTAATTCAGTATTTTTTTTCAAATTCATTGATTAACGATTTTTGAAGAATGGAGGTGTATCCAATTCATCTTCATCTTGTGAAACTGGTGTTTCGAAGCGTTCTACCGGTGAAACAACTGGATCTGTTTGGCGAACAATTGACTCACGACGCAAGTCCCAGTCTCCAAAAGCAGACGCTTGGTTTGTTTCAAAACGACGTGGGCTTGATTTAGGCAATTCTGCTGTTTCTTCCAAGTCGAATTGACGATCAAATGTGTGTGCTTGTGGCGCTTTAGTTGATGGACGTCCAACTGGTTGGTTGTTACGAGCTCCAACTACTTTTTCCACTCGCTCTTGACGAACACCTGTCGCTACAACAGTAACACGAATTTCATCCTTCATGCTTTCGTCAATTGATGTTCCAAGCCAGATGTTTACACCTTGGCCAGCTGCTTGGTTGACGATTTCTGAAGCTTCTTCTGCTTCAATCAAGGTCAAATCAAGACCACCAGTAACGTTAACGATAACATCCTCTGCTCCATCGATAGTTGTTTCAAGAAGTGGAGAGTAAATTGCTTTACGAGCCGCTTCAACAACGCGTTCTTCACCACTACCGATACCGATACCCATAAGAGCATTTCCTTTGTTTGCCATTACAGTTTTCACGTCAGCAAAGTCAAGGTTAATCAATCCTGGGTTCGTGATCAAGTCAGTGATCCCTTGAACACCTTGGCGAAGAACGTTATCTGCTTCGCTAAGAGCTTCAAGAAGTGGCGTTTTCTTATCAACAATTTCAAGCAAGTTGTTGTTAGAGATAATCAACAAAGTATCAACATGCTCGCGAAGTTCGTTGATCCCTTCTACAGCGTACTGACCACGTTTGCTTCCTTCAAATCCGAAAGGACGTGTCACAACACCAACTGTAAGAGCACCAAGATCTTTAGCGATACGTGCAATAACAGGGGCTGCACCTGTACCAGATCCACCACCCATACCTGCAGTGATAAAGACCATGTCCGCTCCAGTGATAGCTTCCGTCAAAGCTTCTTCACTTTCTTCTGCAGCTTTACGTCCAACTTCTGGACGTCCTCCAGCACCCAAACCACGAGTCAATTTTGGACCAAGTTGGATAACGGTTTCTGCTTTCGTACTGCTAAGGGCTTGTACATCAGTGTTAGCTGCGATAAATTCTACACCAGCAACACCTTCGTCAACCATGCGGTTGATGGCGTTACCACCACCACCACCGACACCAATTACCTTAATAACTGCGCCTTGAGCTGCTGCTGTATCAAATGAAAATGTCATAATTTCTTATCCTCTTTTATTCATCAAACATGCTTCCGATCAAACCACGGAAACGTTCTGTTAGCTTCGGTTTACTTTGAGAACTTGCTTGGAATTCTTCCTTGGGAGCAACTGGAGCTTCCTGCACAGTTTCAGCTGGAGCTGTTTGTGCTGGACTTGGTTGCGCTACTGGATTCAAACGTTGATTTGGAATGCCAAAGTTGATTGGTTTTTGACGAAGGAATTCATCTCCTTTAACTGCTTTTTGAGCAAGAAGATTGACTTCAGTCAATTTACCAGCAAACTCAGACAAGCTAATCACGTGAGCAAATGCAGGGTTGCGAATTCCAACTTGATTTGGTACATAAAGTTTTACGCGAACACCAAATACTTCTTGGGCTAATTCAACAATTCCTGGTAAAATTGCATTTCCACCGATAAGGACGATACCTCCTGGCAAATCCAACAAGTGTCTTCTTTCCAACTCTTGTTTGATTTGGTCAAAGATATGTTTGATGCGTGCTGAGATAATCTCTGCCAAGTAGCTTTCTGTTACTTCAACAGGTTCTACTTCACCAATTACTTCAACTTGGAAAGTTTCGTTACTTGCAAGTGGAACGTAAGCTTCACCATAGTTCAGTTTCAAACTTTCTGCAATTTTTTGAGATGTTTTCAAGACTTTAGAAATGTCTTTAGTAACGTAATCTCCACCTTCTTGGTAGATGTTAGTGAACTGCAATTCTTGGTTGCGGATAGTCGCTACAGTAGTCTGACCTCCACCCATGTCAATGACAGTCGCACCAAATTCACGTTCACCTTCATTGAGAACGGAGTTCACTATTGCCAAAGGTGAAATAATCACATTATCAACATGAATACCTACACGCTCAACTGTCTTACGAAGATTGTGTAGAATCGTACGAGGACCTGTGTAAAGCAGACCACGCATTTCCAAGCGAACACCCATCATACCACGAGGGTCACGGATCCCTTGGAAACCGTCCACGATGAATTCTTCTGGAATAAAGGTAATCACTTCACGATCAGGAGTCATGCTCTTAGTCAAAGCTGATTTGACAACATTTTCAACATCTTGATCCGTGATTTCTTTGGTATCTGAAGTTACAGGAATCATTCCTTGTGTTGGTTCAACCTGCAAGAGGTTTGCTGGAAGGCCAACGTTAACAGACTTAATAGAAATACCAGCTTTCTCTTCCGCCTGTGTGATTGCGGATTTGATTGCTGAAGCAGCTGCTTCAATATCAACAATAATTCCGTCTTTTACACCTTTACTTTTGGCATTGCTAACACCAATTACATTTACTTCACCATCTCTATGCTCAGCTACTAGCACTTTAATCGAGCTAGTTCCGATATCTAAGCCTGTAAAAAAACCATCTCTAGTCATTACATCGCATCCTCTCTGTCTTCCAAGTTTCTCACTTCTATTTAATAACTATGTTTGGGCATAGCTATTCAAAGAATATTATAACACAAAAAATCCAATCGTGCTTAGTTTTTGATAAAATTCCTGCATGTTTTTTGAGAAAATTCTAGAAAAATTCTTCTTCTAAGAGATTATTTGAAGTTAACGTTCACAATTTCCTTTCTGTTTCTTAAAAATCCAAAAAAGAGAAGATCATTTTAGATCTTCTCTTGAATAAATTCTTCCGATTTTTGTTGTAAAAAATTTTCTACTAATTTCCCTGTTAAGCGAATTGCTATCACGATAACAGTCGAAACAATGAGATAATTTAAGGGCTGGCCAAAACTTCCAACAAGTGGTGGTTTGTTTAAAAATCCATAATCTCCACCTACAACTAAGTTAACAACCCATATCAAGCCATTTAAGGCGAAGGTAATCACCGCCACATTCTTCAAATCAAGAAGGGAAGGTTGATAGTTTCTAAACAAGTATAGGAGCGCATTTCCTAAAAGGGCAACATGTCCGATAATGAAGGACAAAATGGTCACGTGTGGAAATGGGTAGGGATCAAAAAGTGGGTAAGCTAGTGCTGCTGTTGCTCCAAAAGTTCCTAAAAGGGCGAAGTACTGTTTGTACTTGGATGTTCCTGGAATCAAGAGCATCACAAACATGGCGATACGGCAATGATAGAAGGGTAAACTTTCTGATAGGGGCATGAGATTGCCCCAATACCAGCTATACAAAACAATCAGTTGAACAGACTGAAGGATCTGAATAAAACGCTGGTAAGCTACTTTGTCGCGAAAACGATAAGAAGCATAGAAAGTAAGAGCCAATAAACATAACAAACCAATGTACCAGTGAAGTTCAAACTGGGGCGGTTCTGATATCTGTGTGGTAAATAATTTATCCCACAAATTCATATTCTATTCCTCGTTCATCTAGCTAGAGGCAGTAAAAAATTCACTTTCTCCAGCTTTTAAATTTTTTGAAAAAACTTGATTCTATGACATACATAGAACACTTGCATCTTAAATTCGCAACCTATTATATCATTTGTATTGCAGAAATGCACCTTGCAGACACCCTTTTTTGATTTGTCAACTTCTCTAGCATAAACTAATCAACATATTGGTCTCTTTGTCCTTTATAAACTTGCCAGAGAATCTCCATTTGGTCCTTGGTGATGCGTTTTTCAGATAAGACTGGCAATTGGTCAATGGCAAAAAATTGAAGGTCAGCAATTTCTTGATTCTCTTGAAATTGTCCATCAAGAAGCTTACATTCAAAGACAAACTTTGCATATTGTTTGCTCTGCAGTTGGAAACGATTGGTATCAAAAACTGCAAGTAACCTTTCAGCTTTTGCTGTAAAGCCGGTTTCTTCTTCAATTTCTTTAAGAATATTTTCGGTTGGAGAATAGCCAACTTCACCAAAACCACCTGGCAAAGCCCAACTATCCTCTCCTTTTCCTCTAACTAAACAGACTTTTTCATCCTCAACAATCCAAGCACGGACGTCCATCAGAGGAGTTGCATAAGCGGACGGTGGTTTCAAGACTTCTGCCACTTCTTCTGCATCGAGGTCTGATACCTGATTCAACATTTCAGATAAAAGGATTCGCAAGTCCTCGTAGCGCTCACGGTCGAAAGGATCTTTTGTAAAAGTTAATCCAGTATCCGTAATGGCTAGCATTCTTTGCAGATACTTGGTAAAATCACTTGCATTCATTTTCTAAACTTTCTACCAACTTGGCTAGATTCATGGAGTTAGAGCCTTTAAGCAAAATTTGGTCATTGGCACCGAGGCTTTCCTTGACTTGCTTGACAAGGTCTTCAAATTGGTCCTCGTCAGCTGTTTTCTTAAAATAGAAAACGTGGCCGATTGGAAACATTTGACTGGCAAGTTGTGCCAATTCGGCAATGTCTTCTCCATAGAAAATAACGGTATCCAGCACATCTGGCGATAGGCTTAAAATCATCTGGTTATGGAGTTGGACTGACTGGTCGCCGAGTTCCTTCATGTCTGCCAAGACAGCGATTTTCTTGCCCCCTTCATTAGCTGGAATGGCAGAGAATGTCTCCAAAATCAACTTCATAGCAGTTGGATTGGCATTGTAGACATCTGACAGGATATCTGCTCCATTGGCTGCTTTCTTCCACTCAGTACGATTACGGGTCAATTCTAGGTTCTGAAAGGCCTGATGAATCTGTTCCTCTGAAACTCCTTCTTGTAGGGCAACATAAGATGCAATCATAGCATTGGTGGCATTGTACTTACCTGTCACTGGCAAATCGAGGGCTTGTTCCAAGAAATTGGCCTTAAAGGTCAGACTATCCTTGCGTTCGACCAAGTCTGTGATTTCCAATTCTGCCCCTTGCCCAAAACGAACTACCTTTTTGTCAGTAGGCAAGTAGTCCTCTACAATCGAATCAGTTGGTGCTAATAGCAAGGAATTCGAAGCCATACCATCTGCAATTTGCATTTTCCCTTTAGCAATCTCTGAACGGTCTTTGAAAAAGGCCAAATGAGCTTCTCCAACCAAGGTCACGATGGCTGTCTTAGGATGAGCCAATTCAGACAAAAGATGGATATCTCCCAAGTGATCCTGCCCCATCTCCAAGACCAACTTTTCTGTCCCTTCAGGCATGTGGAGAACTGTGTAGGGAAGTCCAATCTCGTTATTGTAATTGCCTTGAGTTTTGTAGGTCTTGTAGGTTGTTGATAGCAAGTGCGCCAACATATCCTTGGTCGTTGTTTTACCATTTGAACCCGTTACCGCAAAGACATCAACTGCTGTTTTTTCAAGATAGTAGGCAGCTAGGGTTTGAAAGGCAGACAAAACGTCATCTACTAAAATGTAGGGATGATTTGCAACCTCTTTCTCAGACAAGGTTACTGCTGCACCATTTTCAAAAGCTGTTTCGATAAAGTCATGACCATCACGTGCACCTTTGAGGGGCACAAACAAATCTCCCGTCCCAATCAAACGACTGTCAAACTCAGCCTTTTCTAACTGGGCATCCTCAAAGATACTGACATCATTTTTAGCTCCAACAGCTTGGGCGACTTCATGGATTGTTAGTTTCATTTCTACTCCTTTAAAAAGGGTTGAAGTCTGAGAACTCTAATCACCTACAGTGACGATTCTGGCTTCTACCCCTTCTTTCATTTTATAGCAAATGCGCTTCGTGCTTGTTAAAGCTCTCCTTAGCAAGGTCAACCAAACGCTCGATTAGTTCTGGATAGCTGATTCCCATATTGTCCCAAAGTAGTGGGTACATAGACCACTGGGTAAAACCTGGCATGGTATTGAGCTCGTTTAGGAAAACCTCGCCCTTATCTGTATAGAAGAAATCACAACGAGATAGACCAAGGCCACCGATCGCACGGAAGGCAGTTTCTGCATTTTGACGCATGACAGCTACTACATCATCACTAATCTTGGCTGGGATGTCCATGGTAATCTTGTTGTCAATATACTTGGCATCGTAGTCATAAAAGGCAACATCCTTGACCACTTCACCAGGAAGCGTGCTCTTAACATCGTAGTTGCCCAAAAGACCAACCTCGATTTCACGGGCATTCACCCCTTGCTCTACCAAGACACGGCTGTCATATTGGAAGGCAAGTTCTAAGGCTTGACGGAGTTCTTCTTGGTTTTCAGACTTAGAAATACCGACACTTGAACCCATGTTTGACGGTTTCGTGAAGACTGGATAAGTCAATTTTTCTTCAACTTCAGCGATTTTAGAAGTCACATCATCACCTTCAACGATGGCCACATAAGGAACTTGGGCAATCCCTACAGATTCTAAAACTCGCTTGGTCGTGATTTTATCCATGGCAAGGCTTGATGACAAGATATTGCAGCCGACATAGGGCATTTTCAAAACTTCAAGGAATCCTTGAACAGAGCCATCTTCTCCCATAGGACCATGAAGAACTGGAAAGACCACTGCACCTTCTTCATAGATGGCACTTGGCGCGATTTTCTTGTTCCAGTCAATAGTCGCATTGGTCATGAGACGATCCTCTTGACCTGGAGTCTGGCTAAATTCTTGTGTTTTGATAAAGTCACCTGACTGGCTGATGAAGAAAGTCTTGACTGTAAAACGGTCGTAGTTGACCGCACGCATAACACTTTCAGCTGAAAGGACAGAGACTTCACGCTCTGCACTACGCCCACCATATAAAAGAATAATCGTTTGTTTCATATTGCTTGTCCTAATTCTAATAGAATACTCGTTCTTTAGTATATCATATTTGCTTCTTTTTTGAAACTTGTATCTAAAAAAGCCCTCATTTGAGAGCTGAAACTTTACCGATCCACCACTTGAGCTTCAAAGTAAGCTGGTTTGTCGTCTACATTGGTGATGGTGATCGTGTAGGACTTGTTATTGGTTACATAAAAAACATTCTCCCCTTGGTAGCTGACAACAATCCCATTCTTTACCAAATGAATACCTTTTTAATTGTTTGGAAGCTCTTTATCATCATACCTTTTTGGAGCTCTATCTATTCTGCAAAATTTCGTTCTCTTTCCTTTTTCTACGCTGACCCGACCACCTGATAAACTGCAACAATACTATCATACGAAGAATCAAATAGACCAAACGAAGGATTTTCATCTTTCCAAGAGCTGATAAGAAGTTTTTCCTTGCATTCCCCACTTCTTGAACTAACTGTTCAACCGTCTTACCTGTTTCCTCTTCAATAGCAACTGCATTCTTTGAAATCAAATAATATTTTTGTTCTAATCTGCTGATATAGGCTTTGGAAATTGGCTCGTCTAAGAAAAAATATACTCTATCAGCATATTCATCCTGAGACAGCGTATAGTAAACTTCAGCTTCACTCTCCCATTTTTTAGGAAAACTAGTTATTCTAATATTTCCATAGTCTAAATGCATCATTCCATCTAAAACGTCATTAGTCCATTCTTCCGCATAATGGTATAATTTCATTTTCTTATCTACCATTGGCCAAACTATAACATACCGACTATGCATGAATTCCTTAGTTAATGCAGAATTACTTGCCAAACTGGTCGCACTAATCTCATATACTGACCAAATAAGAACTAAGAGCATTAAGACAGCTTGAGTTGGTTTGTTTTTATAATATTTTTTCATTTTATTTAACATTTTACTCTCCAACTGCGGGATTAGGTTTATCTAAATCTTTTTTGACATTTTGACTAGTATTCGCCACTAGATCCTTTCTTGCATATTCGAAAGAAACAAGCTGATTGTTACTTTCAAAGCAAATAAGTCTCCTTTACTAAACAATTGCAACTACTGAGGCCTAGTTTACGGTTCCTAAATCTACCGATCCACCACTTGAGCTTCAAAGTGCGCCGGTTTGTCGTCTACATTGGTGATGGTAATCGTGTAGGACTTGTTATTGGTTACATTAAATACTTTTTCCCCTTTGTAACTGACAACAATTCCATCCCGTACTAAATTAATGTCCTTTTGATTGTTTGGAAGCTCTTCATCATCATTTTCTGAATGATTTCTTCTAAAAAGTTTTTGTTCTTCAACACCATAAAAAATATCGCTATCCATCTCAAACCAAACTTTTTTACCTGATAATTTAAGCTTATTAGTGTCATTTTTTTCAAGATTAATTCTAAGTAGTATTCTACATCATGTGTCCGAGGATTTACTGTAAAGTTAGCCGACTCTCCTGGTTGCAGAGTATACTTACCAAGATTTTGTGCCCATAGATTAAAGAAAAAAATGGCCGCCAAAACTACAACAAGTGTTAAACTACAACCTAAATTCCAATTTGATTTTCTCTTCAAGTTCATTTGTAACTCTCCTTATAGTCATTAATTCAGTCTTGAATCATCTTAGCATCTCCTGGATTATCTCCATAATTTCCATTAATAATGTTCTCTAAATATTTCAAAGGATTCTTATCTGACCATCCCTGAGCCACTCCTGCCCCAACTTTCAAATATGCATCACTCGATTCTAAGTAACCTTTACCAACATAGCCAAAGAGATAATTTCCCAAATAATCAGACTTCATCCCTTGTTTCCACTTTCGTCCCCAGAGTGAGAACGGATATTCTTCTCTGTATGTTCGGTTTTTTAAGTCTAGCGGTTTATTAGAATTAACCAAATCTATAAATGTTCCATTGTCTCCAATCTCATTTCCTATAGCAATCGAATTATCGACTCTTCCATTATCACCAGGGCTTTTCCATTTTCCAACTTATCTAAGATTTCTGGTATTCTTTATGCAAATCCTTAGCTTTCTTAGAAGAATCATATTTTGCACTCTCAATCTTCACATCCTTCATCTTCTGCACCCAGCTCATGTCCACACCGTCCGCATAGT